>JBEKOW010000134.1:0-11940 GCA_049521375.1 Terriglobales bacterium | reverse complement strand
CCACGAGGGCGATTGGATCTCGCTCGATGGAACCACCGGGCGCGTGATCAAAGGGAAACTGAACACGCTGCCGGCGTCGGCGGAGAATGCCGACTTGAAGAAACTCATGGGCTGGGCGGAGCCGTTCCGCAAGATCGGGGTGCGGGCGAATGCCGACATTCCACGAGATGCGATTCAGGCGCGAGCGTTTGGGGCGGAAGGCATCGGGCTTTGCCGCACGGAGCACATGTTCTTTGCGCCGAAGCGCATTTCTCACATGCGCGCGATGATTCTCGCAAACAATGAAAAAGACCGGCGGGCAGCTCTCAAGAAGTTGCTGCCCTATCAACGCGAGGATTTCGAGGGCCTGTTCAAAGTGATGGAAGGGCTGCCGGTTACCATCCGTCTGCTGGACCCGCCGCTGCACGAATTTTTGCCCAAGCGCGAGAAGCTGATGGTGGACATTGCCACGCTTCCGCACGCGGACGCCAAGCAGAAGAAGACGCTGGTCGAGGAATATGGCGAATATGGCGCAAAGGGAGTGGGCGATCTGAAGAAGCTTCTGCCCGAGCTGCTGCGGCGAGTGGAAGAGTTGCACGAGTTCAATCCGATGCTGGGACATCGCGGTTGCCGGTTGGGAATTACCTATCCGGAGATTACCGAGATGCAGGCGCGCGCAATTTTCGAAGCGGCGGTGGAGGTCGAGAAGAAGGGCATTAAAACCCACGCAGAAGTTATGATTCCGCTGATTGCGACGCTCAAGGAGATGGAGAACCAGGCAGCAATTGTGCGCCGCGTGGCCGATGAAGTATTCAAGGAAAAAGGGAAAAAGGTTCACTACCTGGTGGGCACGATGATTGAATTGCCGCGCGCCGCGCTGGTGGCGGATGAGATCGCCAAGGTCGCGGAATTTTTCTCTTTCGGCACGAACGACCTGACGCAGACCACTTTCGGCTTCTCGCGTGACGACATCAACAAGGTGCTCCCGACCTATCTGGCGGAGGGGATTCTGAAGCAGGATCCGTTCGCGGTGATTGATCGGGACGGCGTAGGCGAACTGGTGCGGATCGGAATCGAACGCGGACGAAAGACTCGGCCCGGGCTGGAGGTCGGCATCTGCGGCGAACACGGAGGCGAGCCCTCGTCGGTCGAGTTCTGTCACCAGGTTGGAATGGACTACGTTGCGTGTTCCCCGTTCCGCGTTCTGACGGCGCGACTGGCGGCGGCGCAGGCTGGAGCCAGCGACAAACTGAAGGTGGAAGCGGGCCGAACGAAGTAGATTCCGTGCGCGGATCTGTGGTAGCGCCCCAGGTTATCGCCCGAAAACGGGCGCAAACCTGGGGCACCGCGCCCTACTTCCAATAAGAAAAACTGATTGAATCTGCCCAAGAAACTACTTTGACTTCATCCCACGCCGTGATGTTTACTCCAGGACGGGGTCGAGATTCGTCTTGATTCGGACGAAGCTCGAATTGAATTCCTGAAGAGAAATGAGGCTTATGAGCACGCTCGAACAAAAAATTCCAGCGCAGGATTCGTACGCTCCACTGCAACCGCCGACCCGCTATCTATTCGGACCGGGGCCGACCATGGTGGATCCACGGGTCTATCAGGCGCTGGCCAAGCCGATTGTTGGCCACCTCGACCCATTTTTCATCCAGGTCATGAAGGATGTGCAGGAGTTGCTCAAGAGTCCTTTTGGGACGAAGGATGCATCGACGCTGGTCATTTCCGGCACGGGAAGCGCTGGCATGGAAGCCGCGGTCGCGAATTTTCTGGAACCGGGGGCGAAGTTCGCGGTGTTCGCTAACGGATACTTCTCCGATCGCCTTACGGAAATGGCCCGGCGTCAGGACGCGAACGTTGTTCGCTTTGAGAAGGCTTGGGGCGAAACGTATTCGGACGAAGAAGCCTCCGAGTTTATTCAGCGGGAAAAGCCGCAGGTGGTGGGCTATGTTCACGCCGAAACATCGACGGGCGCCTTGCAGTCGGGCGACGCGATCTGCGCCGCTGCTCACAAGGCCGGGGCGCTGGTGATCGCAGATTGCGTCACGTCACTGGGCGGAGTTCCGGTGGAGTTCGATAAGACCGGGATGGACATTGCATACAGCTGCTCGCAAAAGGGGCTGAGTTGTCCGCCGGGGCTATCGCCGCTGGCCATTTCGGCGCGAGCGATGGACTGGCTGCGCGCCCGGACGACGCCGGTGCGGAGTTGGTATCTTGACCTAAAGCTCATTCATGATTACTCCACGGTCTCGCACCGCTACCATCACACTGCTCCCATCTCGATGTTCTACGCGTTGCGAGAGGCATTGCTGGTGATTGCGGAGGAAGGCATTGAGAACCGGTGGGAGCGTCATCGCCAGTGCCACAAACTGTTCGTCCGTGAGATTGAAGCCATGGGCCTGGGGATGCACGTACCGGCGGCGCACCGGATTCCGACGCTGAACACCGTGCTGGCCCCCAAGGGCGTTGACGAAGGTAAAGTACGCAAGAGGCTGTTGGAAGGTCCAGGCATTGAAATTGCCGGCGGCTTCGGTCCACTCGCGGGGAAGATTTTCCGCATCGGGCTGATGGGACCGTTGGCTACCGAGAAGAACCTGCAGTTCTTCCTGCGGAGTTTCAAGGAGGCTCTGAGCGCCGAGGGATACAGGAACTAGATCGGCAAACCTGCAAAAGTCAAAGATAGACGCGGAGACGCCGTGAAGAAACGATAGACGCGAAGAGCTTGCTGCGTTGCTCCGTCCACAACTCGAATACTGGTCTCTAATCATCCTAAGATCCGCGTTAAAGGCGGCCGGCCATGACTCTGAAGTCCGTCCATACACTCCTCGACGTATTACATTTTGCCGACAGCCACGGGGCGATCGCGATCCCGGAAGTGGAAGCGGTGGTCACGTACGAGTCGCTACGGCAGCAGGTTCTGGCAATGGCGGACGCGTTGGCTTCAGCCGGCATTCGCCGTGGCGATCGGGTTGCGATCGCTCTGCCCAACGGATTGCCGGCGATTGTGTGTTTTCTGGCGGCATCCATCGCGGGAACGGCTGCGCCTTTGAACCCGGCCTATCCCTATGAGGAGTTTGTTTTCTTCCTTCGCGACACCGACGCCCGCCTGCTTATTTGCCCGCCGGTAGGCGCCGAGTTCGCGCGCGCTGCAGCGGCAGATCTGAAGATTCCGATTCTGTCGGTGAGCATGACGGACAAGGGAGTGGTTCATTTGCTGGACGCGCCCTCGGGAGCAAAAGCCACTGAACCGACCGCCGACGACGTCGCTCTTGTGCTGCACACGAGCGGCAGCACGGGCCGGCCGAAACGGGTACCGCTGCGGCATTTCAACCTGGCGGTTTCTTCGGCGAACATCGCCAATACCTACGCGCTTTCCGAGGCGGATGTTTCGCTGTGCATCATGCCGTTGTTTCACATTCACGGGTTAATCGCCTCCGTCATGTCGACGCTGGTTTCGGGCGGAACGGTGGTGGTTCCAGCCAAGTTCAACGCGCTCTCGTTCTGGCGGACGGTGCGCAAGTATCGCGTGACCTGGTATTCGGGAGTGCCGACGATGCACCAATTGCTGCTGGCGCGCACACACCAAAAGCCGGAGGAAGCGACCTCCCTGCGTTTCATCAGGTCCTGCAGCGCGCCCTTGTCGGCGGAACTGATCCACAAAATCGAGGAACTGTTCGGAGTGCCCTTTGTGGAGGCCTACGGAATGACGGAGGCGGCCCACCAGATGAGTTCGAATCCTCTTCCCCCGCGTCATCGTAAGGCGGGTTCGGTCGGCGTGGCCACGGGCATACGGATCAGCGTGATGGACAAGGACGGGAATCACCTGGGAACCAACCAGCGCGGGGAGATCGTTATTCAGGGAGCGAGCGTGTTTCGCGGGTACGAAAATAATCCGGAGGCCAATGCCCGCGCGCTGGTGCAGGGATGGTTTCGCACCGGCGACGAGGGGTTGCTCGACGAAGACTGCTATCTGCATTTGACGGGGCGGATCAAGGACATCATCATTCGGGGCGGCGAAAATATAGCGCCCCACGAAGTGGATGAAGTTCTGCTTCGGCATCCCGCGGTGGCAGCGGCGGTAACGTTTGGGTGCCCTCATCCGACGCTCGGTGAAGTCGTCGGCGCGGCCGTGGTTCTGCACCAGGCGGGCAGCACCAGCGAGGCCGAACTAGTAGAGCACTGCCGGAATTTTCTGGCGGAATACAAATGCCCGAGCAAAATTTATCTGGTGGAGAGCATCCCCACTACGGCGACTGGAAAAATCCGCCGGCGGGCGGTTGCCGAAATTATTCTCAATGACCAGTCGTCGGATTGATTCACGCAGTCGTGCGGCATTGATGGAGATGACTGGCCATGGTGAGCCGCCATACAACATAAATAGGATCGTTCAGGCATGAAGTTTCTGATTGCGGGAGCAGGCGCCATTGGCGCATACATCGGCGCACGCATGGCGCGAGCCGGACTCGACGTCACGCTCTTCGCGCGGGGTCCGCACTTGAAGGCCATGCAGGAACACGGCGTGCGGGTGAGGAGCGCCGAGGAAGATTTTGAAGTTCGGCCCAGAATTGTTGGCTCTCTTGAAGAAGCAGGACCCGCGGACGTCGTATTTTTGGGGGTGAAGGCACACGGACTTCCGCTGCTGGTGCCGCAACTGCATGCCGTGCTGGGACCGGAGACAACTGTCGTCAGCACGCAGAATGGGATTCCGTGGTGGTACTTTCAGGGATTCGGCGGGGAGTGGGATGGACTGCGTCTGGAACGGATCGACCCGGGCGGCGTGATCTCGGGGGCGATTGAGGCGCGGCGAGTGGTTGGGTCCATCGTTTATTTCTCGACGGAGATCACGGAACCGGGCGTGATCCAGCACACGGACGGGAGCCGCATTTCTCTGGGCGAGCCTGACGGCACACGATCCGAGCGGTGTCGCCAAATTGCGGAGACGCTGGTCGCGTCCGGATTGCGCTGTCCGATTACCACCCATATACGGCAGGAAATCTGGGTCAAGGCTATGGGGAACGCTTCCCTGAATCCGGTCAGCGCACTGACCCGCTCCACCCTGGCGCAGATGGTGCGCGATCCGGGCGTGGCGGACGTCATTCGCAATATTATGCAGGAAGTGGAAGCGGTCTCGCGAAAACTGGGTATGAAATTACCGGTTTCGATTGAGCAACGCATGGCTGGCGCGGAAAAAGTAGGCGAGCACAAGACCTCGATGTTGCAGGATCTGGAGGCGGGCCGACCCATGGAGTTGGAAGCCCTGGTCGGGTCGATGGTCGAGTTGGGTGAGAAAGTCGGCGTTCCGATGGCGTATACTCGCACGGTTTACAGTTGTGCCAGACTGCTGGCGCAGCGCAGCGTTTCGACCCGGCAAGCCTCAAAATAATGCCGGCGATACCTTAGGCAAGCCGAACCTTTCTTTTCACTCGACACAAAAAAATATTTTCCGTTCCATTCCGATGGGCGTATACTCCGGGTGGTCCACTTATCGGACCACTTGAGAGCCATGCCGTCAACATTCAATCCCGAAT
Organism: Terriglobales bacterium; assembly: GCA_049521375.1. Taxonomy (GTDB): domain Bacteria; phylum Acidobacteriota; class Terriglobia; order Terriglobales; family Acidobacteriaceae; genus Acidiflorens. The sequence goes on along the minus strand of JBEKOW010000134.1, from coordinate 6,427 downwards.
TTGAGATCGTGAAGCGCAACAAGGTGTATGAAGAGGTTGCGCGGCAAATCGAGCGGCTGATCCTCAAGAAGCTGAAACCGGGCGACAAGCTGCCCTCGGAACGCGATCTCGCCGAAACGCTGGGCGTAAGCCGCAGTTCCATACGGGACGCGATTCGCAGTCTGGAACTGATGGGCATGGTGGAACCGCGGCAGGGCGCGGGCACCATCGTCCGCGAAATCTCGTCGGACTCGTTGGTGAACCCGCTCGCCAATGCGCTCAAGCGCAAGGAAGAACTGATCGCCGAGCTTCTTGACTTTCGCCGGATGCTGGAACCACCTCTGGCCGCCCGCGCTGCGACCCGGGTTTCGGCGGACGAAATCTCCGAGATGGAAGAGATTTTGCAGCGTCAGCAGGAAAAGCAAAGTCACGGCGAGCCTGCGGTGGCCGAGGACGCGGAATTCCATTACAGCATTGCGCTGGCGTCGGGTAATAGTGTCGTGCTCAAGGTGCTCGACATTCTGATGGACCTGCTGCGCGACACGCGAGAACGGTCTTTGCAGGTGGAGGGGCGTCCGCAAAAATCGCTGGCCGGGCACCGGCGAATATTGGCGGCACTCAAGCGTCACGATGCCGAAGCGGCGAAGGCGGCAATGCGGCGCCACATCGAGGATGTGGAAGAGATCGTGCTGAAGAATTCTTGAAGAAGCGATATCGACTTCGAACGGAGCGTGGGGGCTTCGAAGACCACAATGCTGGGGACGATTCAAATTGAGTGATGCGGATAATAACACGATCCGTGAGGCCATGAGGTCTCACGAGACGAGGATGGGTTATGAGCTATACAGAACTCACGGTTTGGACGCGCGGCATCATTATGGACAAAGAGGGCCGCGACATTGTCAACTCCATCTCGGCTTCAGCGCGTATCGAAGGGAAATATGCGCAGGCGATGGAAAACTATGTCGATAATCCCGATCGCACCAATGCTCCGACGCGCAAGTATTGCCGGGTGAGCGATCAGGTGCTGGAGAACGAGCTCACCTACGAAAACGAGAAACCGAACATCGTCGTGCTGGTGGAAGGGACGATGGTCAAAGGGTGGGACTACATGCGGGGGATGCCGCCGGGCGGAACGCTGGTGATCAACACGCACTATACGCCGGACTACATGATTCGTTTTGTTCCCGGCTCCGAACGGCTCGCGCAACTTGTGTGCGTGGATGCCGCGCGTCTGGCTCATCATAAGTGGCTTTATTACCGGCTGGGCGAACTCGGCCTCGACCGGCTTTCGACGGAAGGCGCTGCCGAGCGAAACAAGTCGATCGCGCCGGATATCGCCGCTCCGCTGATTGCCGCAGTCGTGAAGACCACCGGCATCGTGAAGATGGAGACGATCGAACCCATGATTGCAAACAAGAATGCGTTTGAGATGGCGCTCCAGGAATTACAGGTGATGAAGCTGAATCCGGTGGCGGTTTAATTTTGTTGTGACGGGACCTGGCTCCGGCGGCTAGTGGCAGAAGCTAATGAACGCGGGGCCGGAGCCCGCCACCGTACTAAAAATCTTTTCTCCAGGTAAGGACGGTTTTCATGTCGACTAAAGGCACACGCATTCCCGATTGGCTCAAAGTCCCGTTTGCCGGCATCACGCCCGCGCCCACACAAGAAAAGGGACAGGACTTGTTCCCCACCGGCAACTGGCGTTCGATCAGACCGGTGTATCGCGACAAGCTGCCGCCGTGTAATAACGCTTGCGGGACCAACGAGAAGATCCAGGGCTATCTCGATCTGGTGAAGCGCGGCAAGTATCTGGATGCCTACGCGCTCATTAAAGAAGACATGCCCTTCCCTTCCGTTACCGGCCGCGTGTGCTACCACCCATGCGAGCAAGCGTGCAATCGTGGCAAGTACGACGAGGCCATTTCCATCCGGGCGGTCGAGCGCTTTCTTGGCGATCTCGGGCAGGCATTGAAAAAGGACGTTGTCCAGGCCGGGAAGCCGAATGGAAAGAAAGTGGCGGTCGTTGGCTCGGGACCTGCGGGCCACAGCGCTGCCTACCAACTGGCTCGGCTCGGGTACAAAGTTACTGTTCTCGAAAAGTCGCCCAAGGCGGGGGGACTGAATCGCGGAGGCATTCCCGACTGGGTTCTGCCGCAGGACGTGCTGGATCGCGAGATCGAGCGCCTGGTGGAGCTGGGCATCACGATCAAGACGAATGTGGAAGTCGGCAAAGACGTCACCTGGGACGACTTGAAGAGAGACTACGATGCGGTCGTACTCGCGGTCGGCCTCACCGAGCCCAACAGTGTGCGCGCCGAGGGCGAGAACAAGGAAGGCGTTCACTACGGCCTTCCCTTCCTGCGCGACATCGGCATGGGCACCTCAAAGGTTAAGCTGGGGCCCCGCGTCGCGGTGATCGGCGGGGGCAACACGGCCATTGACTGCGCGCGGGAAGCGCTCCGGCAAGGCGCCGTGGAAGTCACGATGATCACGGTGGAAGCCAATTCCAATGAGATGCCGGCTTCGCCGGAAGACTTACACGACATGATCGAGGAAGGCGTCGATCTTTGGCATGGGCGAGCGATGACGGCCGTACATGGCAACGGCAAGGTCGAGAGCCTGCAACTGCATCCGGCGCGCTTCTCGGGCGCTATTAACGCTTCGCCGATTCTGGTCAATCGCGAGGCTACGCCCGAACAATTTGCGGTCGATAACGTCATCATCGCTATAGGACAGCGCCCATCATTGGCGTGGCTGCCGGATGAATTCAAGACCGAGCGGGGAACGATCAGGATCGATCGCTTCGGGCGCCTGGGCGATACGAATTTCTTTGCGGCCGGCGACGTCGTGCAACTTGGCATGGGTCAACCGCTCATGGTGGTGAACGCGGTGGGCGACGGCAAGCGCGTCGCCTTCAATCTGGACAAGGTAATGCGCGGAGAGCCATTGCAGCCGCGCACGATTCCGATTGACGTCATCATGGATTTGAACCGCATGAACATGACGTACTTCCCGCACTTTCCGCGCGTGCAACAGCCGATGCTGTCGCCCGTGACGCGGAAGAAAACACAGCAGGAAGTGATTCAGCCATTCTCGGAAGAACAGGCAGTGGAGGAGGCGAATCGCTGCTTCAGTTGCGGCACGTGCAACGCCTGCGACAACTGCTACCTGGTCTGTCCCGAACCTTGCATCGCCCGGCCCGCGCGGTCGAACGGCTTGTACAAGATTCTTGTCGACTACTGCAAAGGATGCCGCGTATGCATCGAGGAATGTCCCACGGGATGCCTGGAAGGCGTGCCGGAACTGGATTTCGATACGGGCGTCGTCAGAATGGATACGGCATTTGCCATTTCGCCCGGGCTGCATGGACGGCAGGCGGAACAGCTGCGAAATCTGGCGGAGCGGCCGGCAAAGAATATTTAGAGAGCGGAGTGAATCATGGCAACTGCTGCTACCAGGAAAAAAACGGTTCGAATCAACGGCTGCGTCGCGTCGGCGCAAGCGGCCAAGTATGCCGACGTCGACGTGATCGCGGCCTACCCGATCCGGCCTTACACGGCGACGATGATGGCGCTGGCGCAAATGGTCGCCAACGGAGAACTGGACGCCGAGTACATCGTCGCGGATAGCGAGCATTCGCAACTCAGCATCGCGCATGGAGCTTCATCGAGCGGGGCGCGCGTGTTCACCGGCAGCTCTGGTGTCGGTGTGCAGTTCGCGTACGAGCTTTACTCGCCGATCTCGGGCAGCCGCATGCCGGTGCAGATGATGATTGCCGACAGAACGCTTGATCCGCCGGGCGATTTCGGTTCCGAGCATACCGACGCGCTTTCGACGCGCGACATGGGTTGGCTGATGGGGTGGGCGTGCGACGCGCAGGAAGCATTCGACAATCACCTGATCGGCTACCGGATCGGCGAGGATCGCCGCGTGCTTTTGCCGCAAATGGTTTGCCAGGACGGATTCTTCGTCTCTCATATTACGAGCGACGTCGAGTTGCCCGATGCGGGCCAGGTGAAGGAATTCCTGCCTCCCTACAAGCATCCCTATCCGCTCGATCCGCGGCATCCAGTTTCACACGGGCCGCAAATCATGCCGGAGCAGGGTCCGCCGCTGCAATTGGAGCGGGCGCGCGCCATGGAAGAATCGATGGCTGTGATCGAGGAAGTGCATGACGAGTTCGCGAAGATTTTTGGCCGGCGCTATGACCCGTGGGTCGAAGAGTTCATGACGCACGATGCCGAAGTGGTTTTCTTCATGCAGGGAGGCCACGCGGTGACGGCTCGTTTCGCAATCCAACATATGCGGGATCGCGGGTTGAAAGTTGGTCTCGTCCGGCTGAGAACAATTCGGCCCTATCCGACTGAGCGCGTGAAGGATGTTCTCAGCAAGTTCAAAGTCGTTGGCGTGATCGAAACGAATATGGGGCTGGGCAGTCCCAGCAGCGGGGGCGTTCTCTACGCCGATGCTTGCGCGGCTCTCTACGAGAGTGATAAGCGTCCTCTCGTTGTTTCATTTATGGCTGGCATGGGCGGCGAGGCCATCGTGCTGAAAGAATTTTACTGGATGACGGAAAAGATGTTGGAAGCGCAAAGACGCGGAAAGATCGAAAAGCGCACCCATTGGGTTGGATTCGAGGAATAAAAGAGTTGGTGGAGAGCCGGGAGCACTGGCTGGACGGGCGAAGCGCCGTCACTCCAACAGGAGGAAGCGATATGGCGACAATCGAAGTGCAGCGGCAGATGCTGCCGATTCTGAACAACCCGAATCAGGGGGCGCGTTTCTATAACCCTGAATTGCCTTCATCCGAACCGTTCGTGCCCGGCCATCGCACGTGTGCCGGGTGTGGCCCGTCCATCCAGTATCGGATGACGAGCAAGGCGGCGGGGGATAACACGATTCTGGTCGGACCCACCGGCTGCATGTACGTCGCGAACAGTTCTTATCTTTGCACGCCTTACAACGTGCCATGGGCGCACACCCAGATTGGCAGCGCGGGCAGCTTTACGGCTGGCGTCGCAGCCGCTTATGAGGCGATGATCCGCAAGGGCAAGTGGAAGGGACCCTACCCGAACATTATTTGCGAAGCCGGAGACGGCAGCGCATCGGACATCGGCCTGGCGTCGATTTCAGGCGCGCTCTATCGCAATCACGATTGCCTGATCATCTGTTATGACAATGAGCAGTATGCGAACACCGGCATTCAGGCATCGTCGCGCACGCCGTACGGCGGCATGACGACATTCTCGCCGCCCGGACCCGAAGTTCCCGAAGGGAAAAAACTTTTCCCGAAGGATCTCGCGCGCATGATGGCGGCGGGGCATCCGCACTGCTACGTTGCGACAGCGAGCGTGGGCTACCCGATCGACCTTATGAACAAGGTGCGCAAGGGGCTGAACCACAAGGGCGCAGCTTACCTGATGGTCTACACGCCATGCCAGAAAGGCTTCGTCTACGAGACGCCGCGGTCGATCGATTTGGGGAGGCTGGTCGTAGAATGCGGCCTCTACCCGATGTGGGAGTGGAATCCTGAGAAGCGCGAGTTCGATTACAGTTTCCGCCCCCAGAGCATGCGTCCGGTATCCGAGTATTTGAAGTTGCAAGGCCGCTTTGGACACCTGCACGCCGAGCACATTGCGACTTTGCAGAAATTTGCCAACGAGCAATGGCGAATGATGGGTGTGCAATTACCGGAAACATTAATCCAGGCTGCGGATGCGAAAAACCTAGTCAACATGGCGTCGGCAGCAGAGGCCGAGGCAGTGGCGGAGACTGTATGAGCACCAAGGAATCGGTTCCACCGGCAATTCCGGAAGCGCAGGAAAGCTACATCGTCACCGAAGGCAAGAAGCGCGGCTCGACCCGCGACGTGCGGCCAGAGGCGGCGTTCGACCATGCGATCCTGACCGACAACTGGCACACCAATGAAGTGCTCGATCATACGCGGAGCAACTTCGAGGGCTACACGTTCGCGATGCGGACGCTCGAGGCATGGGGAGCGATGATCGAGAACGACCGGCGGGCGTACTACACAGCTGGCGGGCGCGTGTGGGTCATGGATCTGGAACCCTGTTCCGGCAAAAAGCCGCGTCTGCCGGGCGCCGGGCCCGGGAAGAAGTAGCGATCGCGTGCGCCGCGTCCTGCTTATCGACGACACGCCAGAGATTGCCGAACTGCTGACGTACGCCCTGGGGGATCGCGGCTATCAAGCCTTTGCACAGGGCTATAGTCATGCTGTAAACGAACTGGTGGTCGAATACCGGGCGGAGGCAGTCGTTCTCGACTGTAGATCCTATGACATGAGCGAGGCTCTGTTCGACGCCGTGCGGCATTACCCCGATCACGCCACTTTGCCGGTAGTCATCGTCACGGATACTCCGGAAATAGCCGATGCCAGCCTGCGCTCCCGTAAGGCCCAGAGAGTGGCGATCGTGCCCAAACCATT
>JBEKOW010000133.1:0-11583 GCA_049521375.1 Terriglobales bacterium | reverse complement strand
TCCAATCCATATTTCACGGGCTGGGAGGGGTTGTGCACGCGCAGCCACGCGCTTTCATAGGTGAGCTGGATGCGATCTCCCAGACCGAAATTAATATCGACGTCCGGAGTGTGTGTCAGCGATTGATTGCTGTAGAGAAATGGCATGTAGCCAAAGTTGATTTCCCAGTTCTTATTGCCGGGAGTTCCGGGATCGTTGGTGTAGTAGGGAGGGCCTCCCTGAGCGAGCGAAATGCTGCAAGCCAACGGCAACATAGTAGAAAGCAGTATGAGAGCGCGGAGCCTGAATGCGGGCCGGTCAGCGAACATTAGTGACGTTCCTGGATCGGAAGGGAATTGCTGTTCGTCGACGGGCCATGGAATCTTTTGATTTTACCCGCGTACTACGTGGTGACGATTGGCAAAATGCGATCAGGGATTCAGAGTCGTAACGACAGGGTTTTCATCCGCGGCGATTTTCGCGGCGCGCGGACGCGCGAGCGACTGGCCGAGCACGATCCAGAGAGCGAGTACTAGCCACTCCCAGGCGGAGAAATGCCCGGGCACGAAGGGGAGAAACTTCATGAGCGCCATTGACAGGCCGACAACTGCGCCCAGCAAGGCAATCAGAAAATCCGTGGTCGATGGTTTCATGCACAAGAAAGCGGCGCACACGGCGAACCATCCGGCGGCGGACGCGACCGAACCAACTTCTGAGATCGGAACCAGAATGGCGCTGCCCAGAAACATGCAAAGGCCGGTGGCAATTCCGACCGCGAGAACCGAAGTGGACGGCGTTTGATTGCGGGGATGAACGGTGGCGAGCCGGTTATCTAGTAAGCCGCGTCGGGCCATGGCGAAGAGCAAGCGACTGGCGGCGACGAAGTTTCCGTTGAATACCTTCAACAGAGACAGTAACGCGGCGCTCATGATGATGCTTACAATCCAGCGCGAACCGAGAGCATGCTGGAACGCGACTGCGGTCATGAAGGGTTCGCCGATGAGCTGCTTCCAGGGTGCAACGAAGCCTACCGCGGCGATCACGACGATGTAGAACATGAAGCCGACGACAATCGCGGTGAAGATCACGCGGGAAAAGCCGCGGGAACGAAACTCGGGATTGGCCTCCTCAGCGGCCTTGGTTACGGATTCAAATCCGGTCATGAAGTAAGGGACGATCTGCAGGACGAGCAGGATGGAAACAAACGGAGTGTGGGTGAACAACGGCGGAAAGTTAGCGGGCGATCCGCGCGCGACGCCGAGGCCGACGAAGAGAACGAAGAGCACCAGCGTGCCGAAGGTTGTCCAGTTCTGAAAGGTGGCGCTCAGGCGGATGCCGCGATAGTTGAGCAACGTGACCAGCGCCGTGAGGCCGAGGCCAATGACGAGATGTGGCAGATAAACCGGCTTACCGGAAACGTGATAGAGCGTGATGCGGTCGAGCGCGGGCAGGATGAAACTTGCGAGGCGTCCGACGGCGACCGCTTCCCACGGGCAGACGATGAAGTAGGCGAGCATCATCATCCAGCCGGTGAAATAGCTGATGCGGCGCGGGAAAACTTTGGCGGTGTAGGCGACCTCGCCGGATGCATCGGGCATGAGCGCGACGAGTTTGCCGTACACGTAGCCGATGGGAAGCAGGAGAACGCCTCCGATGGCGAAGCCGAGAATGCCGCCGAGCGGGCCTCCGCGCGAGAGCCAGTCGTCCATGACGACGAGCCAGCCAACTCCGACCATCGTTCCCCAACCGAGAGAGAAGTAATCGGTGATGGTGAGTTTGCGCGCGAGACGGGTCAGCATGAACATCTCGAACGGGACGAGATTGGAGTGAGTTGAGTCGAAGAAGCGCGCGTGGGCGGGTTCGGGTTTGACGGAAGCGTCCGCACGCGAGAGCCGATTTGGCGAACAGGAAATTCGGAGTGCTCAAGGCTAGTGAGCGCGGCTCGCGCGGGTCTCATGGGCGCGAATTATAAAGCATCGGTCCCATGAGACCGATTTGCGCTATGCGACCGCGAAGCGAGGGGGACATTCGGGACGCAAGATGTAGAGCGCATCCTTGAGCGAGGAAACGTCGAACACAGAATTCAGGTGCGTGGCTTCGAGCATCTCGCGGAAAAAGATGGGCGGATGCACGAGCTTGAGGCGCGCGGAATTCTGCGTTGCCCATCGGCGAACGAGCAGCAGTGTTCCGAGACCGCCAGCATCCAGTTGCTCGACGTCGGAAAGATCGAGCACGAGCACGCGGAGACGCTGGAGTTGTTCGATTCTGCGCCGGAACTGGTCGAGGGCGGCTCCGCGGACCATGCGTCCAGCGCAGCGTATGACGGCTACATCGTGCAAACATTCGATTTGGTATTGAAGTTCCATACTTCTATTCATACGGACCTGCCTGGGAAAAAGTTCCCCGATCGTTGACTCTCTTATAGACGTGGGAACGGGGAAAAAGTCATCTTTTGCGGAGAAAGATCAATCTCGTGGAAATATTTTGGGCGAGTATTAAAACTGTGTGAATTTTGTGGTCCTTTATGCGGGTTTTTAAGCTCGACCGAAATTGGGAGGGAATAGGGGTGCTTCGACTTCGCGGCACAACTCGCTTCGCGAATTGTGCCGCTCCGCTCAGCATGACATCTTCTAGAGAGCATATATTGCTTCGCTTAGAGGACATAATTACTTCGCTTCGCTGTTAGCCATTGTCTACAGGCCCGCTTCGAGCCGGGACCTTGGATCGAGGAAGTCGCGGAGCGCATCGCCGATGAAGTTGAACGCGAGGACTGCGAGCATGACCGTGACGGCGGGAAAAATTACAAGATGAGGAGCGTCGAACAAGTGGGAGCGCGCGTCGTTCAACATCGATCCCCAACTGGCAGTGGGCGGAGGAACGCCGAGGCCGAGGAAACTCATGGTCGCTTCGGCTAGAACCGCGCCCGCCATTCCGATGGCGGCCTGCACGATCACGGGCTGAATGATGTTGGGAAGAATGTGAGTCAGGATGATGCGGAGGTCGCTGGCGCCCAGGGCTCGCGCGGCTTCGACGAATTCCCGTTCGCGTACTGCCAGCACCTGGCCGCGCACGAGGCGCGCATAACCTACCCAGCCGCCCAGAGACAGAGCTAGAACGAGATTGAAAATGCCGGGGCCGCGGAAGGCGACGAAGGCGATGGCGATGAGGATTCCTGGGAATGACAGAAACGCATTCATCAGGACGATGTTGACGAAGCGGTCGATGCGTCCACCGTAAAATCCGGCGATCGAGCCGATGATGAGGCCGAGGAACAACGATCCGGCAACGACGCTGGAGCCGACGAACATGGAGATGCGGGCTCCCCAGATGAGGCGGGAGAGAATGTCGCGTCCGAGTTCGTCGGTGCCGCAGAGGTGATGGGCCGACGGGGGCTCGAGGCGGTTGGGGAGATCGATGTGGGCGGGATCCTGGGGAGCGATCCAGGGGGCGAAGATGGCGGAGAAGGCGAAGATTACGACTAGGGCGACCCCGATAGCCGCCAGGGGATTGCGGCGGGCCATGCGGGTGCCGCTGCTTGCCAGCTGCCAGTTGCCGGATGCTAGTTGCGTGGTAGTTGCCATCTTGGTTAGGGATAACGGGGGGCGATGTTTCTCTTGCATTTTAGGGTACCCCCCCACCCCCCCTCATTTTTCAAAGTATTCAAAGCAAATGGTTTACAGAAACGCTCCCCGCAAAGTATTCAATAATAAAGACTTACATGTAAAGTATTCAGGAATAATGAGTTAAGTTGGCCTTGAGCCTTGTGCCGCGAGCTTCGAGTAGAACCCGCGTTTGCGTCCTGCCTCCGGATTATTGCCAAGAGCGACCAGCGACAGGTCAAGCTTGGTCCGCTTGATTTCTTAAGTCAAGGGTTTTTCTGGATGGACCGCAATAAGGAGTGCGACGATTCGCCTTTGCCATGCTGTGATTTATAAGTTACACTAGCTGGAATGGAAATTCGCCGCTATCTGACCGAAGGAGGTCGAGATGTTTTCGGCGAGTGGCTGGCGGGTCTGAAGGACGCGAGGACCAGGGCGAAGATTGTGGCTCGAATCGATCGGCTCGCTGTCGGGAATTTCGGGGACTGTAAAGCGTTGGGAGGCGGCCTGCTCGAATTGAAAATCGATTGGGGGCCGGGCTATCGCGTTTATTACGCATTGATTGGCAAAGAGTGTGTATTGCTGCTTGCCGGTGGTGCTAAACGCGGGCAATCATCCGACATTGACCGTGCGCGGAAGTATCTCGCAGACTACAAGGGGAGGACTTTATGAAACGCAAGACCAGCGCATCCCACGACGAAGCTGTTATTCGGCAACTGCGCGACGATGCGGAGTTTGCTGTGGAATATCTCAAAGCGGCATTGGAGGATGACGACGAGCCGGGCGTGCTGCTGATTGCGCTGCGCCGCATCGCGGAGGCGCGGGGCGGCATTGCCAAGGTGGCGAAGGCCGCCGGTATTGAACGCGAGAGCCTGTACCGGGCGTTATCCGTCAGAGGGAACCCTCGACTCTCTACACTGGTGGCGGTGACCAAGGCGGTGGGGTTGAGGCTTACGGTGGAAGCGGCGCGGTAGGTGTATGTTTTATGGTACAGTGAAATAGCTCGGCATGTCCTCCGCACAGGAGCCTCGGAAGATCCCTCTCATTTTCTTCCGCTCTCAATCGAACGAGGAGCCGGTTCGAGAATGGCTGAAGGGCTTGAATCAAGGGGAGCGCCGTGCTATCGGAAGCGATTTGTTAAAGGCACAATGGCGATGGCCGGTGGGAATGCCGCTCTGCCGTCCGATGGGAAGAGGGATGTGGGAGGTGCGAACGAACCTGCCCAATAATCGGACCGCCCGGGTATTCATTTGTCATCATCAGCGGCACCTGGTAGCGCTGCACGGATACATCAAAAAGACGCGAGCTACGCCGGACGTAGATCTGGCGTTGGCCCGCAGACGGCAAAGGGAGTTGACGCCATGACACGCAAACATATGGGATCAAGCATCGACGATTTTCTGAAAGAAGAAGGCATTTTTGAAGAAACGCAGGCGCAGGCGATCAAGGAAGTCGTTGCCTGGAAGCTGGCGCAGGCCATGAAGAAGAAAAAGATTTCCAAGGCGAGGATGGCTATTTTGTTGAAGACGAGCCGCTCGCAGGTGGATCGGATACTCGATCCGAAGCGCGACATAACCTTGGGCAGCTTACAGCGGGCTGCGGCGTTGGTCGGTCAGCGGGTTTTGATCGAGTTGGTTTGAAGGGCGAGAGACGACAACTGAATGGGGAATTTGTGAGACGACGCAGTCTTGCATCGCGGTTGCGGCCAGAAGAATTTTTTGCGGAGCGGGCGCGGCGCGCCGATCCGGCCAAGGTCGCTCGTATTCTGAAGCGTGCCGGGAAGGGGAATCCGCCGGTTGTGAGGGAGGAACTGCCGCCGGAATTCGCGGCCAAGAAGAAGAGGGGTAAGTGGGTAAGAAGAACCCAGGGATTGACGTGATATTCTCGACGAAAGGATCGATATGCGCACTGTCAAACAGGATGTCGAATGGTTGCTGAACAGGCTGCCTGACGATGTTTCGGTTGAGGACATTCAGTACCATCTCTACGTGCTTGACAAGGTCCGGCGCGGACTTGAGGATGCCCGCCTCAACGGAACCCTGTCGCAAGAGGAAGTCGAAAGCCGTTTCAGCAAATGGCTCACCGAATAGTCTGGTCGCCACGTGCCGCGAAAGATCTCGAGTCCATCACCGATTACATCGCTGCCGATTCTCCCACCTACGCCGGTACCGTTCTGAAGAACATCGTGAACCAGACGAGGGTTCTCGCGCGCTTTCCACAGGCGGGCCGCAAAGTTCCCGAATTTGACAATGAGGACACACGGGAACTCATCGTCTACAGCTATCGCGTTATTTACCGGTTACAACATGACGAGGCGGAAATGAGGAGGAATCTGGAATCGAGCTACGAAACAAAATCCAGCGGTCCAAGTCCGTGGAATCCCACCCTTGCGCACAGAACGCGCAAGGATGGGGCACCCGGCGGGTCTTGATCGAGCTGGTTTGATCGGAATAAATCCCATGGTGCGCACAGCCATCGAATCCACACCTTGCTGGCAGAATCCTCCGGCCTAGCGGACTACCACACTTCGAGTTGGAACTTGCGGTAGTGCCTGATCATTTCGAAATCGACGCGGTTTGAGGTGATCAGGCGGGCACCGTGGGAGCGTGCGGTCAGCGCAATCAGCACATCGAAATGCAGATCGCGTAGTTTGTGCGCCGCAAGGCCGCGATCGGCGCGGATTTCCGCAAGAATCTCGCCTGACTCCAGCCAGTTATTTTCGGTGGGAGTGAGCATGGGATGATTCCTGCGAAGGACTCCCAGAGCCTTTGCGTCAGCCTGCGTCACAACGCCTCGCCACAATTCAGCCAGGACCACGGAGCAATTGCGCACAATGCCAGTTAGCGTTTCCAGGCGCTGCCTGTGGCGATCTGTGCGCAGCTGGTCCACCAGAACCGACGTGTCGAAGATGATGAGATTACTCATCAAGGCCGGCGAACGAAAGCTTCCCGCCGTGCTTCTTCATCAAGGCCTTGAAGCGCTTGAGAGCGACAAGCTCACGCAGGGCGACATGGACGGCTTCGGTGCGGGACTTTACGCCGAGAAGCTTCTTGGCCTCGTCGGCCAATTTGGTGTCCAGGCGAATTGAAGTCATGGTCGTGGCCATGGGGGTTACCCTTGACTCCTACGTATATACATAATAGCGCAGTTGTATATATCCGTTCAAGCAGGGTAGGGCTCGGAGGACGGGGCCAGATATACCTAATGGTCCAGTTGATACTTCGGAATAATTCCATGGTGCGCACAGCAGTGGAATCCCACCCTAAACGTCGCACAGGACGCGACGTTTAGGATGGGGCACCCTCGGTTCGTTCAGGGCTGAGCTTCACTGTCTTATTCTCGGGTTTACTGCTGAGTAGAGTAAGTCGGTCAGAAAGTTCACCGCTACGTAGGTCAAGCCAATCGCCAGAATGCAGCCCTGCACCAAGTAGTAATCGCGGTTGCCGATGGCCTGGATTGTAAGTCGTCCTATGCCGGGCCAGGAGAAGATGGTCTCGGTGACGATGGCTCCGGCCAGCAGGGCTCCGAATTGGAGGCCCAGGACCGTGATGATGGGGATCATGGCGTTGCGCAGGGCGTGGCGATAGACTACCGTCCGCTCGGGCAGTCCTTTGGCTCGGGCGGTGCGGATGTAATCCTGGCCTAACTCTTCCAGCATGCTGGTCCGGACCATGCGGGTCAGGATGGCGGCTAGCGCGCTGCCCATGGTGATCGCTGGAAGGATCAGGTGCGCGAAGGTGCCAGAGCCGGAGACGGGGAGCCATCCTAACTTTACGGCGAAAAATAAAATCAGGATGGGTCCGAGGGCGAAGTTGGGGAAGGACAGGCCGAATAAGCTGACCACGCTCAGGGCGCGATCGTCCCACTGGTTGCGGCGTTGGGCGGAACGGACTCCGGCAGGGATCGCCAGGGCGATCGCTACGAATAGCGAGGCCAGCGTGAGTTGCAGAGTGTACGGGTAGCGTTGGGCGATCAGCTTGGTGACACTTTGATTGAAGCGGAGGGATGTGCCGAGGTCTCCGTGGAGGACGCCTTTCCAGTAGTTCAGGTATTGCTGACCGATGGGGACGTCGAGTCCGTAGGCGTGGCGGAGGGCCTGGAGGTCGGCGGCGGGCGCGCCTTCTCCCAGCATCTGCTGGATGGGGTCTCCGGGGACGAAGTGGATTAAGAGGAAGACGGTCGAGACTACGAGCCAGATTACCGGGAGCGTGTAGAGGACGCGTTGGAGGATTTGGCGGGGCATGTTTTCTAGCTCTCAGCTCCAAGCTCTCAGGTCCAAGTTCCCAGCTTTCAGTTCTCAGTTCTCATATCCAGCTCTTGTTACAGTTTCTACTGGCTATTGGATCTTTGCTCCCAGTTCATGGGTTGCTGCTACTGGCACTTCCGCTTTTGGTGGCTCGATGCGAACCGATGCTACTCTATGGCCGTCCATTTTCTCGATTACGAAGCGGCGGCCCTGATAGTCGAAGGACTCGCCGCCTTTGGGCATTTTCTGGAGGCGGGAGAGGACGAATCCGGCGAGGGTTTCGAAGCCTTCGTCCTGCGGCAGGACCAGATCGTACTGGCTTTCGAGGTCGCGTATGTTGACCGCCCCATCTAGCAGGAGCGGCGCGTTGGCGTCGGCTACCGGCTGCTGCGAGGCGACGTCGAATTCGTCTTCCAGTTCTCCTACCAGTTGCTCTAGAACATCTTCCACGCTGATGACTCCGGCGGTCGAGCCGAATTCATCGACCACCATCGCCAGGTGACGCTTGCGCTGCTGGAACTCTACCAGGAGTTCGAACAGGGACTTGGTTTCGGGGACGACGAGGACGTCGTGCATGATCTGTCCAATCTTCATCTGGGAGATGCGGGCGGCGGGGAGAACGGCGGCCTGGGTGAGGCGGAGGCGCATCCAGCGCATGAGATCTTTGGCGTAGAGGACTCCGACGATGTGTTCGGGGCCGCGCTGCGGATCGTAGACGGGGATGCGCGAGTGCTGCTCGTCGACGACGCGCGAGAGGGCATCGTCGAGGTTGAGATCGGAGGGCAGGGAAAAGATTCGGGTGCGCGGGACCATGACCTGGCGGGCGGTGATGTTGTCGAGTTCGAGAGAGTTGAGGAGCATTTCTTCCTGAGCGGAGGAAAGCTGTCCGGAGGTGCGGGCCGCGCTGATGATGAGGCGGAGTTCGTCGGGAGAGTGGACGGATCCGTGCCGGATTTCGTGGGTGCCGAAAGAGCGGAGAACAAAGCCGGCGGCGCGGCTCAGGAAAGAAGTGAGCGGCGCGGAGACGGTGAGGAAGACATCCATGGGGGCGGCTACGGCTAGCGCGACACGCTCGGCGCGCTGGAGCGCGAGGGACTTGGGGACGAGTTCTCCGAGGATGACGTGCAGGCTGGTGATCAGGACGAAGGCTACGCCTACGGCGATGGCGTGGGCGTAGAGCAGGGCGTAGGGGATGCTGCCGATCCAGGTTTCGAACAGGCGGGCTAGAACGGGCTCTCCGAGCCAGCCCAGGGAGAGGCTGGTGACGGTGATTCCTAATTGCACGCCGTTGACGACGCGGCCTAGTTGCTGGTGGAGTTTGAGAACGGTGCGGGCGCCCACGCGGTGGGCTTCGATTAATTGCAGGATGCGGGTTTCGCGCACGCTGACGAGGGCGAATTCGGCGGCCGCAAAGAAGGCATTGGCCGCCACCAGAAGCAGGATGACAAACACCCGCAGCAGCACCAATGCAATCATTGAATAGCTATTCTAGCATTGGAGCCGGGGAAACAGGGTCGTTGGGAATCCGGTGGGAGGCTTTCGTTCGTGGTAGGCGTAGGGATCCTTCGACTGCGCGGGACGACTCGCTTCGCTCCCCGTTCCGCTTCGCTCAGGATGACATCGGCCGGGGTTGGCTGGGGCGGTACAATGAACGGTTCCAGACGTTGTCCCCCTGCTTTCCTTTTCGGAGGGTTGCGGTCTAAGTGGATATGGGTGATGGCGGGAGTCGAATGTCTTCCGCTGACAGTGGTTACCCACCCTAAAGTCGCAAAAGACGCGACTTTAGGATGGGGCACCGTGATCGTCGGAATTTGCGGGGAACTAATTCCAGGTTCCTCCCGTAACAACAATTGAATGCCGGTTCTACGGTTTCAAACTTCACAGTTTCAGCGCAGGCAGGAGGCGGTCGTGAACGGTAATGGTAACGGCAAGTCGAAGAAGCGTCGCAAGCGGATCATTATCTGGAGTTCGGTTGCGGTCGTGTTTGTCGCGCTGGTCGTGACGGGCGTGCTGATCGCATCTTCGGGCGGGACCAAGATCGATGCCTCGAAGCTGGCCAAAGTAGAACGGGGCGATCTGGCGAAGAGTGTGGTTGCGACCGGCAAGATCGAACCGATCACGAAGGTTGAGGTCAAGTCGAAGGCCAGCGGGATTGTGAAGAAACTGTATGTCGATTACGGCGACCACGTGAAAAAAGGGCAGGTGCTGGCCGAACTCGACCGCGACGAGATTCAGGCGCGGGTGGATCAGGCGCGGGCTCAACTGGAGGCCTCGACGGCGAGCCTGAATGGGACGCGGGCCGATCTGGTGCGCGCGCGCGTGGATGCGGAAGGTCCAGACGTGCCCTTGCTGAAGCGCGCTTACGAGCGGGCGCAGGGGATGGCGAAAGAGGGAGTGGTTTCGGCGTCTGCGCTGGACGATGCGGAAAAGAATTACGAGATGTCACTGAACAAGCAGAATGTATCCAAAGCGCAGTTACAGGTTCTGCAGGCAAAGATCGGGCAGGCGGAGGGACAGGTTTCGCAGGATCGCGCGAACCTCAAGCAACTGGAAGAGCAACTCAGTTACACGACAATTGAGTCTCCGCTGGACGGGATTGTGCTGTCGCGGGACGTGGAGATTGGCGATGCGGTCAGTTCGATCCTGGTGCTCGGGTCGACGGCCACGCTGGTGATGACTCTGGGCGACACGAGCGAGGTTTACGTCAAGGGCAAGGTGGATGAGAGCGATATCGGCAAGGTCTACCTGGGACAGCCGGCGCGAATCAAGGTGGAGTCGTTCAAGGACAAGACGTTTACGGGGAAGGTGACAAAGATTTCTCCGATGGGCGTGGAGAAAGATAACGTGACGACGTTCGAAGTGCGGGTGTCGATCAATAATCCCGAGGGGATGCTGAAGGCGATGATGACCGCCAATGCGGAGATCATTCTGGAAGAGCACAAGAACGTGCTGCAGATTCCGGAGGGCGCGATTATCTACGACAAGGATAAGAACGCGTCGGTCGAGGTGCCTGACCCCAAAGCTAAAGAGGGTAAACGGAAACTGGCGGTGAACATTGGGATTTCGAACGGCGCGAAGACGGAATTGCTGAAAGGGTTGAAGGAAGGCGATCAGGTCGTGCTGCAATAAAACCGGCTCTCGGCTGTGGGCTTTCGGCTGTGGGCTTTCGGCTCTGGGCTCTCGGCTGTGGGCTTTTGCGCATACAGTCCGGATGAGATCTGGGGTTTGGTGATCAGAGGCTTTGTGGGGGATGCTTGCTATGAATAGAAACCTTCTGTTTCGCGCTCGCGCGGCGTTTGTGCTGGGTACCGTGCTGGCTCTTGCGCTGCCGGGGTTTGCTTCGGTCGCCGGGACTTTTGACCGGTCACTGCAGGTGAATGGGACGGTCGATCTGGAGGTGCTCAGTCGATCCGGGGACATTACGATTCGGAACGGGGCGTCGGGGACGGTTTCGATACACGGCAAGATTCATGTGGGGAACTCGTGGCTTGGCGGCGATCGCAAGGCCGACGTGCAGGCGATCCAGAACAATCCCCCGATACACCAGAGCGGTAACAGCGTGCGCATCGATTACGTGAACGCCAGCAACATTTCCATCGATTATGAAATTACGGTGCCGGAGAACACGGCGGTTCGCGCGCACACTGGGAGCGGCGACCAGAACGTGGAAGGGCTGAAAGGCAATGTCGATCTGGAGAGTGGATCGGGCGATATGAAACTGGCCCGATTGACGGGCGACATGCATTTTCAGACCGGCTC
>JBEKOW010000132.1:0-11621 GCA_049521375.1 Terriglobales bacterium | reverse complement strand
GTTGTGGACGGCAAGTCATTAGCAGCCCGGCGCACTTTGCCTATGACTCCTCGCGTGTATGCCCTATTGCAATCAAGGTATCGAGCATTGGGCCGTCCGGAAGATGGATGGGTCTTTCCAAGTAGCAGAAGCACGTGCGGACACTTCACAGAAGGTACTGCCAAAGATCAGCACAAGAAGGCGAGAGAGGCATCCGGTGCGGAGCATTTCGTTCCTTACACCCTCAGGCACACGGCCCTGACGACGCTTGGAACAGCCGCCCACGGAGACGTATTCACGCTGGCACGTATCGCGGGGCACTCTTCGATCACAATTACACAACGGTACATCCACCCGCAGGCGGAGGCGATTCAGCGTGTCTTCACTGCTTCGCAAGTTCCGGTCCTTCCAAGATCGAAAAAAGGGATAGGTACAAGGGTGGGTACAAAACTGGGTACAAGCCGAAAAATGCCACTCGGCGTTCCGGACGGTAAAACAGCGTGAGGACCAATGTTTATGCTGGTGCCGGGAGGGGGAGTCGAACCCCCAAGGGCCGAAGCCCGGCGGATTTTGAGTCCGCTGCGTCTGCCAGTTCCGCCATCCCGGCTTAGGGTATGGGACTGAAAATAGAGCTTAATTCACTTTCCCTTCGTTGTCATCCCTGTCGCGCGTGCCCGCCTCGTCACCCTCCGCCGGATACCCGAATGCCGGAAGTGGTCTCCCCCCAACCCCAGATGTTTGCCCCAAAAAACGAAATCGCCCCAGATTCAAAGAATCATGGGGCGTTTTCAGTTGAACAGCCCTCCCCCGAAGTCTGCTCAATTGCAAGCCTACTTCGTCCGCCAGCGGGTTGGAATGGCTCCAAAGTGGTCCCCGATAAGCGTCTGTTATCAGATAGTTACACGCGGCCTACCCGGACATGCACCATCTGGCCGGGAAACCATCAATCGTGCTCTTTGCGAATCTTCTTTCGAGCCCGCTTTTGCGCCAGAGCCTGCTTCACGCGCTTCCTCTCGCCCGGCTTCAGATAGTAGGAGTGACGCTTCACTTCCTTAATAATGTCTTCCGTCTGAACTTTGCGCTTGAATCGGCGCAAGGCGTTCTCCAGCGACTCGCCTTCTTGCAATCGAATTTCTGCCAAACTCATCACCCCCAATCCGAATCAATATTATACAGACCAAAAGCAATCCCGCGTTTCTTGCTTCCTTGTGTTGGCGGCCCATCCCGTTGCAGCGCGCGCCATCCCGTGGCCCGTCCGCTACACGTCCTTCAGGTGTTCTTCATCCAGCCCGAAGTAATGGCCCAGTTCGTGGATCACCGTTCGTCGAATTTGTTCGCGCACCTCGGCCTCGTTGGAGCACACCGCCTCAATATTCTTCTGGTAGAGAACAATGTGATCCGGCCCTGCCAGCAAGTCAAAGGTGCTCTTCCTCGTCGTCGGCACTCCGTGAAAAATACCCAGCAGTAGCGATCTTGGCTGCCCAGGCTCGGTGGCTGGTTGGTGCGGCGGCAGATCTTCCACCAGCATCGCGACGTTCCGGATTCGCGTCCGAAATTCCTCGGGGAGCGAGTCGAGAGCGCTCTCGACAGCCGCAGCGAAATCTTCTCGAGTCATCCGTCACCGCGTTCAGTCGCGAGTTGGCTCACTCGGAGTATCCGTCGCCACTTTCATCTTCGTCATCGCCATCGTCATCATCTTCTTCGTCTTCGTCGTCGCCTTCTTCCTCATCTTCGTCGTCCTCATCCTCTTGGTCGTCGCGTTCTTCCCGAAGAAAAGCGGCGCACATCCGCTGATTTCCCTCGAACTCTTCACTTTGCAACTGGAGTGTGATCATGCCTGATACTACGCCTTCCCAACGCACGCAAGGAAGTATGCCGGAACCCGCGCGGAGCCGCGAGTTCTACCCGCGCCGTTCAGTCGCTGAACACGATGAGCGCGAAAGGTGTGTGCTTGAGAACTGGATTGCGCGAAATGCGATGTATGGCGGAGGTCGTGATCAGAAAATCAAATAATGACCTGGCTCGATCAAGTTCATCTACGACAAAAAACTGGGATTTTTTATCCGACTCGCCTGGCGCATGCTAGCGAATCTGCACGATGTTGCTCGCGACCACCGCGCCTTCCACTCCCACCATCAAGCGCATCGTGACCCGCTCTGCCTTGTAATGGTGGGTTTGGTGGAGCAGATACACCGCTCCCAACCCGACTCCAAAACCTAGCGCAGACCCCACGCCCTGCCCCGTCGCACCCCGGGTTACAAACGGACGCATCACCGGATTCGCTTCTCGAAAACCTTCACTCAATCCGCGCTGCGTGGTGATCGCGTCCGCCGCCACCAGTCCTCCTAGAACGCCCACGTCCACCTTGTTCTCAAACGTCCAGAAAGGTCGACGATCGTCCGGCGCATCCGGAAGAGGCCCAGCGGCCGCCGCCGCAAAATTCTCGGCCCGCGCCGCCACACACAACAGAAGAATAGCCAGTAGATACTTCATTTGGCCTTAGCCCCGGGTTAGATTTCCAACCTAGGCTACGGCACAGCAACACCAAAGTACATGGCCTAAAAGTAGACAGTCCTGGCCTTCCGGGAACCCGGGTGGGCTTCTATAGTTATGCTGCCTTTCTTAAGACTTTGTATGTCACCCGGCCACGGGAGTGGCCTGCAGTGGTGTGAAAATAGCTCTAGGCGTCCGGCCACGCCCATCCGGCTTTGTTCGGATTCCGTAACAAGTAATATTTCCTCGAAAGGAACAACCCTGAGGTGCGTATAGTTGGCCCCCAGTATGACGAAGGGGGCGGAACTGTGCTCTTGTACCCCCTCAAACAGTTCCGCCACCCTCTTGTCGCTTTGGCTCGGCCGGATCCGCAGCTTTCGCTAAGCCGGGTCCGGCTGGAGGCAGTCCCCCCTCGCTCCACCACTCAGCTATGCGGCAGCCTCGGCGTGCAGTTTCGCGGCCATGTAGGTCACGGCCAGATATTGATCGGCAATCCCGCCCGTCGGCGACAGGATAGTTGGGAAAACCAGGGCAGCGGTCAGCCTTAGCTGCAAGACCGCGCACCACATCTTCAGCGATAACGCCCGTTTGGCGATGTCCCGTCCCAGCGCCACAATCGCCTGATCGGCCTGCAAACTCGCGCTGTTACCAAGCCTCATCATCGATCCTGCGTTGTCCGATAACGCCACCACATACAGCTTCGCAGCCCGAATCCGGATTCGCTGCACCGACCGAAATTCAGGCGGGGAGAGGCTCGTTCGCAGAAACTGCTCCTCTTCCGGGTCCGTCAGGTTCTGGAACGCCTCCAGATCCACTGGAATCAACTCCCCCGCCGGCGCGGCCTCGCCTCGGGTCGAGAGCCATTGCCAGCTCATAACAATCAGGAAAAGGAAAAACAAAATCGCGACTATCGCCAGAATGATCTGAAGATTCATGGGCGGGTTATCCTTCCTACACCTTCAGCCCAGTCTCGGACTCGCAGCAACTGAGCGCCGTTGAAGTCCGAATCTGAGGGTTCCCGAACTTGAACAAAATAAAGCCAAACGAGGACGGCAACATTGAAGACTGCCATTTGCAGCGAATCCCTGCTGATTAACCTTGTCCCCGTCACGAAGGCCAGCATGTACGGTTCAGAGCCTACGATCAACCCCATACCGAGCGCAATTCCAAATACCGTGGGCGACATCCTTACCCCAAGAAACCGGTGCCAGAGAAAAACACCGACGATGAGGCCGCATTGTGTGATGTTACAGGCCTCAATCACCACGTAGTTTTTCAGCAGCCCGTAGTTCGGAAGCTGGCGATACAAATACTCCACAGACACGAGAGAAATAACCACCAGAAAGCCGGTCCCCCAGTTCAGCATACGAGTCATTATTTTGCCCATCGGGATGCTGTGCGAGAAGGGCGCTGCAATCATCTCCTGGATCATGGCGAACCGGAAGACAACGCTTCCTCCACGCAGAATCTCGTCGGTGCGCAGCCACATGGGGTGCGGTGCTTCCAGGCACCAAATACTGAAAATAACAACAAACTGCAGAAACTCGTAGAGCAGATACGAGAAAAAAATAGGAAAGTCTCTTTGCCGCCCGTTCCGGATCATCAACACTGCCACCAGGATCAGCAGCAAATGCGGGGCGATCCACAAATACAGCCAGGCTAGGCGCAGAACGTCCATAAGTTACGAGTGACTGCCGTCCGAAATATAACATCCCGAACGGCAGTCCCCTAGCATGCATTTTTCCCTAGTTTATTGCAATGCAACCGTTGGGCCCGCAGGTCGGAAACGGGTTCCCATCCGCCAACGCTGTTACCGGAGTGACGCTGAGAATTGTAAGTGCGAGAAACAACAACGTAACCTTTGCTTTCAGTGATTTCACGGTGTATCCTCTCTGTGTGTAAAGTGACTTGCAGTGGGCGTAGTGTCGCGGGAATACGCCTGCACAGAAGAGGAATCTGGATTTAGTGAGCTTTCTGGAAAACGTAGCGGACTGTAAAAAGGTGCGGCAATGCCTCTGAAATCGGCCTACGACGACCTGCTTCAAACCACCCTGGTTAGAATCACCGGCCTATGGGCGCAGCTTTCCTATCTCGCCGGGCTGCGCTCGCCCGAAGGTGATTACAGGCACTGGGGATTTGAGCGAGTCCACGGCAAGGCAGCCGCGCAGGATACTTTCGCGCAGGCTCACAAGAAGCTGATCGGAAAGACTCTTCAGAGTCCGTTGAAGTTATTGCGGGATGATCTCGAACAAACGAGCGGAACGCTTGGGCTTAGCCCAGCTTCTTACGCATCGCGATTGACGGCAACTCTTCGTCAGTTACTGCCTTCGGGCTGCCCGAAGATGACAGAATTACACTTGTTTTCGATCCTGAAAACTCTCTCGCTTCTTGAGAATCGGGCTCCAGCCCCCCAATCCTCATCGCAATCCCAACCACCCGACCCAACACTTCCGCCTCCTGCGGGCACTTGAGCACTCGCGTCTGTACCGGAGAAAGTGGGTGGGCCATGAGGACTATCTGGTTGGGCGGCTTGAGATGGCACCAGCAGCACGTAAGTCCATCCCGGGTCTCCACCAGGTAGATGGGCTTGTCATACTCCGACCGCCACTGCCTGTCTACGACCCGTTTCCGCGATTCCGATTGGTCCACTTGCACCAGCGTCCCGGGCTGTAGAATCGGGTACATCGTCAGGTCCTCATACCCGATGTGCGCATAGATAAAGTCATCGGTTGACATCCGCTTCAGCCTGGTGACTGGAAACCAGCCCCATTGCTGGATCATGCGCTTCAGATCCGTGGTCTTTTCCAGATCAAATCCCGGATCCATTTTGATTGGAACCAGGGCACCCTGTTGATTTTCCAGTTGAACGGCATGCGTAAGGGCCGGTTGCGAAACTTCCCAATCCGAACTTACTCCATTCGTATCAATGCCGTAGAGCCGCAGCAACTCGGGCACTTCCCGGTGATAAATCGCTGCCAGCGAGTAGAGACGGTAGATGCTGGGAACAACCCCTTTGGTTTCAATGTCCGACAGTCTGCTCGGTGGGATCTGGTACTCTTCGCTGCCGTGGCGCTCCGAAATCATCGCGCTGGCGCTCTCGACGTGCCTCATCGTCAGGCCCAACCGGTCGCGTATCTTGCGTAAGTCTTCCCCTGCCGATCGCATCTGGTAACTCCTCGTCGCGCGGGACGCCGATCCCCATTGCTAGCCCGGATATCGTCGAGTAACGCGCCAGTTACAGCTTCGGCTCTCCGGCCAGCACCCGAAAATGTTTGCCTCGTATCTTCAAATGGCCCAGCCGTCCTGTACTGCTTATACCAAGTTTCCGCACGCGTTTCCATGGAAATGTTCGTTTTTCGTAACAAGCCCCAAGCCTTTATGCTGGCTCGTTTTAGCGTCTTTTCCACACGGCTCGCTTTCTTCCTCTTCCCGCCCCCGCCCGACCCTTGCTCCCTCCCATTTCCTGAATTCGTAAACCCGTTGCCATCTATCATTTTGGCGGAGGGGGGGCTAGACACGCCGAGCCACAAACGGCGCCCATTTCAGCCGTCCTCCGAGTCGAATCGGGAAACCTATGACTTGGGAAATATGCGGGGAGTAACCGCCAGAACGCCGTGGATTTGTTCTCTTTGCTGCCGGCTCAGCGCCGTGAACTGGAAGCCGTATTCGGTTCCGAAGTTTCTCGTGACTCTGGCCGGGATCACGACCTCAACTCCATCCTGCAACGGTATGCGGAGCGTGGCCATTTCCCCGACCATCAGTGGCATGCCCACGAACGCTCCCATCCCGCTTTCGCTGATGTCGCGCGCCCAGCCTTCGGTAAAACGCGTTTTCTGTTCCCGGATTACTTCGATCTTGACCCGCGCCTCAAACTTGTGGCGCGGCAGAACTCTGTCGACTCCCACCAGCTTTTCTGATTCAACAAGACCCATTGATAACATTCTCCGATGTCGGCAAATGAGTTGGCGCCATGTCAGCGAGTTGATAAATCCTCACAAGTTCAACTTTCAAAACTTCGCGGCTCGGAGGAACAGATCAAGCCGCCTCAGGACAGCGTTTCCCATCCTTCATTCTTCATCTTCTGATTGGTCCAGTGTTGCAGTTGCTGGAAAAGCGCCGGCTCAATCACGATAAATCGCAGCCCTGCTCGTCCCCCGGCATCGACCCACACCAGCCGTCCCTTGGCCTGCATCACCGTTCCACTTTCCGGCAGCAGAAAGCTCACGTCCAGCAATCCCGCAAACCCGGATGGATCGCTCACCGCATCCAGTCCCATGCCCCCCGTGCTCAGGTTGACAGCCTGAACTTGCAACTCCTTGCCCGTCCCATTCCTCAACGTAACGGGAAGGCTGACCTTGGCGCGAAAGAACTTCTGCTGCTCCTGGCTGATTACTCCCAGCGGCGCGGCCCCATCTCCCGCGGACGAGTCGATTCCGTACTCCCGCAACTTCCGGCTCAAGGTCCGGCGCGAGATTCCAAGTTGCTCCGCCGCGTGGGCGCGATGTCCACCCGTTTGTTCCAGCGCCCGTATGATCATTTGCTCTTCCATGCTCTCCAGGTTCCCCTCCGGAAGCACTTTTCCAACTCCCCTCACAACAGGCGATTCTCCGTGTAATTCAGCCATCACCTCGCGCGCCGAGATTTCCTCATCCGCCGCGCCCATGGCCAGCTTCGCCACCAGGTTCCGAAGCTCGCGAATGTTCCCCGGCCACGAATGCGCCTGCAGGTTCGCCAGCGCCTCCGCGGAAAAGCTTTTGCCCGCCGCTTTCAGCGAGAGAAAATGTTGTGCCAGTGCCGCGATATCTTCCGGGCGCTCGCGCAACGGGGGCACGCGCAACTGGAATTGGCTTAACCGGTGGAAAAGGTCCTTGCGGAACCGGCCCTCTTTGACCGCCAGGTCGAGATCCTGGTTGGTCGCCGCCACCACCCGCACATCCACGGTGATTTTGTGATGGCCGCCCAATCGGAAATAGGGCGCTCCGTCCAGCACGCGCAGCAGCTTCACCTGGATCTGCGGCTGCAATTCCCCAATTTCATCCAGAAAGATCGTGCTCTTGTCCGCCAGTTCGAACAGCCCCGGCTTGGAGGCATCCGCCCCGCTGAACGCGCCCTTTTCGTAGCCGAATAACTCGCTCTCCACCAGATGCTCCGGCAGAGCCGCGCAGTTGATATCCACCAGCGCCTTCTTGTGCCGATACGAGGATTCGTGAATCGTCCGCGCCACCAGCTCCTTGCCCGTTCCCGTTTCTCCCACCACCAGCACCGTCTCGGTGTGTCCCGCAACCCGGTCCACCAGCCCCATGAACTTGTGCATCACCGGACTAGCGATCAGAAATTCAGTGCCCTCGATCACTCTTTTTGCCAGCGGGATCCCTGCCTCCGCAGTGCGCCTCCCGGCTGCACTCGTCCCCCACTCCCCGGTTTCCCCCTCGCCTGTGCAAATCCCCACCATCCCGGTCGGAATGGAATCCGCGTCGCACATGAGCGTAAGACTAAGACGCAAGCTGAACCGCGCGCCCGACTTGGCCTGCGCCATCAGTTGATGCTCGCACCTGCCGTGCTCACGCACGGCCGGCAGCACCACGTTCGCCAGCATTGGCTGATCGTCAGCGCATAACAGCTCCTCCAGGCTCTTCCCTACGAGGTCTTCGGGTGAGTATCCGTAACAGCCTCGCCCCACATTGCAGCTCGTGATGGTGCCTCGAAGATCGGTCGTCAGCACCGCATTCTGAGTCTGTTCCGGCATCTCCGGCGCGAGCACGTCCCCGTGCGCAATCTTGGACTCGCGGCCGCTGCTCGCGAACTTTTTGGCTTTGTCCATCTGCGGAGACAAGTGGAAGTGAATCTCCATCGCCCGTCCCGAAACGCGCGGGCTTCTCTCATACGCGAGGCAGGACCTGCAGTCCCTCCTCGTCACTCGACATCCTTCGGCTGACTATACGATGCTGCCATAGCCCCGCCCCTCCGGGAACGCTTTGGTGTCGGGCGATGAAACCTAAGTAACTCGTTCCCGCCCGCGCCAAACTGTCCCATCGCGCCAACTTGGCCCGGGTCCCTTCTTGATCCACCGTTCTTCGTCGAGTCGTTTCAATCACTTCGAGTCGCCGCCCAGTTGGTGCGCCAGTTGCAAATACAGGGCTGCAGCAGGAGAAAGAAATCACTATGCGATCCAAAACCTCTCTCATCGTTGTCGTACTCGCTCTGGTGGCCGTCGCTGCCGCCGGAACGCAAAAACTCGCGCCGGAACTTCAGAACCGTCGCGACTCCGGCAACATCGACGTAATCGTTCAGTTCCATTCCCCCCTCACCGCCCAACACCATCGCATGGTGGCCAGTCACGGCGGCAAGCTCAAGACCGAACTCGTCGTGGTTAAGTCCGCGGTCTATTCGATTCCCGCCTCCTCTCTGAAAGACTTGGCCAGAAATCCCGAAGTGGCGTACATCTCGCCCGACCGACCGGTGAGGGGAATGGGTACGGCGTCGACCTCAACCGTGACGCTTGACTATCACACCGACACCGCCAACGCCCCTTATGCCTGGGGAACCGGTCTCGATGGCTCCGGCATTGGCGTGGCCATCATCGACAGCGGAATTCTCGATATGCCGGACCTCCATGTCACCGGTCTCCTGGGCGCCTTCGAGTCTCGCATCGTCTACAACCAGAACTTCGTCACTCCGTATTTCTTTCAATACGCCGATCAATTCGGGCACGGTACTCACGTGGCTGGAATCGTGGGCGGAAACGGCAACAAATCCACCGGCAGTCCGAACTTCTACACCTTCAAAGGCGTCGCCCCGAACGTAAATCTCGTCAACCTGCGCGTGCTCGACCAGAACGGCCAGGGCACCGACAGTGGCGTAATCAGCGCCATCCAGACTGCTATCGTTCTCCGATACACCTACAACATTCGTGTCATCAACCTCTCGCTCGGCCGTCCGGTCTTCGAAAGCTATACTCTCGACCCGCTCTGTCAAGCTGTGGAAGCCGCCTATCGCGCGGGCATCGTGGTCGTCGTCGCCGCCGGCAATGACGGTCGCGACAATTCGGCCGGCACCAATGGATACGGCACCATCTATGCTCCCGGCAGCGATCCCTATGTCATCACCGTCGGCGCCATGAAGACCATGGCCACTCCCACCCGCACCGATGACCTGATCGCCACTTACAGTTCCAAGGGCCCCACCGCCATCGACCATATCGCGAAACCCGATCTCGTGGCCCCCGGCAACGATGTCATTTCGCTCTACAGTTCTTCTTTCAGTCTGGCTCAGCTCTACCCGGCCAATGAGGTCCCGCACTCGGTCTACCAGACAAGCGGCGGCTCGAGTTTGTCGAGCACATACTTTGTGCTCAGCGGTACCAGCATGGCGACCCCGATGGTCAGCGGCGCGGCCGCATTGATGCTGCAACAGAATCCGGCTCTGACGCCCGACCAGGTCAAAGCCACTCTCATGCTCACGGCTTCGAAGACGTTCCCGCAATATAGCTCTTATACGGATCCAACCAGCGGCGCCACCTACAACGATCAGTACGACGTATTCACAGTGGGTGCAGGCTATCTCGATATCCATGCCGCATTGCAGGACACCGCGCTCAGTACCGGCGTCGCCTTTTCGCCCGTTGTCACCTATGACCCGACGTCGCAGAACGTCTACTTCGTCAATAACACTTTCGCCGTCTGGGGCGGCTCTTCTAACTGGAGCACCTTCGCCGTCTGGGGTGGAAACGCTTTCAACGCCAGCCAGTTCGCGGTTTGGGGAGGCTCCAATCCCTACTCCAGCTTCGCCGTCTGGGGTGGATCGGCGCCCTGGGGCAACAACACCACCAACGGATTCTTCGCGGTCTGGGGTGGAAGCTCGGTCGCCAGCAACAGCACCCAGTATTCAGAAACATTGGTGACGGGCGAGAACTAATCCTGGCGCATAAGCGTCCGGCAATCGTCAAAGGGGGACCTGAAACTACCAGGGTGGTCAGTCATTACCTCGGTAAGTATCAGGTCCCCCTTCACTGCTCTACCATCGCTTTAGAAGGGGCAATTTGTACTCTTTCCCGGTCGCAAAATCGACCCGGAATGGTTGTGCGGCGAGGCTGTAACACCGAATCGGGGGAGTGGGTGTCCGCGTTTCCGTCCCGTTATCTTTGGACGTGACACGCATCTCCCACCCGTTCGTCCACGTGCAGGGTTCTTAGGCGGAAAGCGATCCATGTCCAAGCGGGCCACATTCTTCATCCTCACGACCGCCACCATCGGCATGCTCGTCCTGGCCCATTCTCTCTGGTACTGGCAAAGCTCCGATCTCGCCCGCTTCATCTGCTATCTCCTCATCGCCACCCTCGCCTCCGGTCTGAAAATTCAGTTGCCCGGCATTGACGGCACCATGTCGGTGAACTTCCTCTTCATCCTGCTCGGCGTGCTTGAGATGAGCATGTCGGAAACCCTCATCATCGGCTGCACCGCAAGCCTGGCGCAATGTGTCTGGTGGGCGCGCACCAAACCGGATCCCGCCAAACTCGTCTTCAACGTCCTCAGCATGATGGCCAACGCCATCGCGATCTCCTACATCGCTTTCCACCGCCTCGAAAGAGTGCTCGGCGGCAGCACTCCCCTGCTGCTCGTCATCACCGCCTTGATTTTCTTCCTCGCCAACACCCTTCCGGTCACCATCATCATCTCCCTCACCGAAGGAAAGTCGCCCCGAAAAGTCTGGTCGGAATGCTACTTCTGGTCTTTCCCCTACTACCTCGTGGGCGCCGCCATCGTCTTCTTCGTGGACTTCGTCAACAAACACACCGGATGGCAAGCCAGTTTCATGGTCCTGCCGGTGATCTATTGGGTCTACCGTTCCTACCGGCTCTATCTCGGCCGTCTCGAAGCCGAAAAGAAACACGTCGAAACCGAAAAGCGCCACGCCGAAGACGTTGCCAAACTCCATCTGCGGACCATCGAAGCGCTCGCCCTCGCCATCGAGGCCAAGGATCACACCACTCACAAGCACCTGCAACGCGTTCGCGTCTACGCCATCGAAATTGCCAAGGAGCTCGGTTTCTCTCCCGAGGATATCGAAGCCCTCTGCGCCGCCGCCCTCCTGCACGACATCGGCAAGCTCGCCGTCCCCGAGCACATCATCAACAAGCCCGGCCGCCTGAC
>JBEKOW010000131.1:0-12331 GCA_049521375.1 Terriglobales bacterium | reverse complement strand
TCATTCCGCACATAACTCGTAGTAGCCAGCTTACCGCTGTTATCCCCCGGACTCTGCGTAGTTCCAGTAGTCCCATTAGGCAGCGCCGGAGTTCCACTAAGTCCCGCCGCCGTCCCCGAAGTGTTAGCCGCGTTATTAGGAATGTCCCCGCTCAGCGCCACTACCGCCCCCGTCCGCCCAAACACGCTGGTAACTGCCCCGCCGGTCGGCATGCAGGAAGCCCCGCTAGCCAGTTGGCAATGGAACGTCGCGTCCGATCCTACTCCCAGCGAGAAGTCCATCCCGGAAGGCACCGTAGCCGTCGTCCCCGTCCACTCCCTCCCCGACCATTGCGTCGGCCCGCTCCCGGTCTGGTTAACGCTCCCCGCCACATTCAGGTTCCCATTGATAGTTACACTACTAAGAAACGTAGGACTCCCGGCCCATCCCGAAGCACTTATCGAAGTCCCATCTGGATGCGTCATCACCCCACTAAATGTAGGTGACGCCAAAGGCGCCGCCCCCGTTATCTGACTTACCGAGTAATCGCCGCTCTGTGCACTTACCGTCCCCGTGCGGCCAAATACCGATGCCACCGCACCGCTGGGCCAGGAACTCACGCAACTAGTCCCTATACAGAACTGGTGAGCATAGATAGTCGCCGCCGCATAAGTCGCTGTCCCGATCGTATAAGCGTTGTCGGCATTGGGATAAAAGGCAAATGGCGAGCTCGCTCCAAATGTCCAGCGTGCCGTGGGCGTCGTCCCCGTCGCGATCTCCACTCCTCCCGCTGCGCCGCCCCCCGTGCCAAAAGCGCTTCCCAACTGCCACGCTCCCTGCGAACCGTCCCAGGTGAACTGTAGGCGGCTGTAATTCGTGGAGTTCGTATATGAGTGATAGATCCTCAATGTCTGCGAGTTACTGCCATTCATCTCTTCCAGCGTATCCGATGGATCGCTGCCCGTGGAGTCCTGCGTGAACAGGTTAGGCTGTCCGTTACCCAACGTCACCGCCGAACCGTTATTGTCGATATACTTCGCCACGTGAGCGCTGCTGTCGAACCATAACTGTCCCCAATTGGCGACTCCTGCCGGCGCCGCCGTCTCAGCCATCTGGATCACATCCGGTGTAGAGCAATTCGCATCCCCGTTCGCCTGTATTCCTGTCGCGAACGAACTGCTGCATTGCGTCGGAGCCTGTGCCAGCGCCAGCGCCGTCCCCGCCTGTCCGCTAATGTTCGAATTAGTCAATGCAACTTGATAGTTAGTTCCCCCAATATTAACGACCGGCAAACCCGCTGCGGTATCCAATCCGATTCCGCCAGTCGAGGGTACATATCCATTGCCTCCAGGCAACAGTAAGTTACCGCCCACCGCCACATTGTTAGTAAACGTCTTGACCCCGGCAATTGTCTCGTTGCCCGTGTTATGAACGACAGAGGCATCCACCGCCGCGCCGGTAACCTGGGAAACGCTATAGTCTCCGCTGCTGGCAGTGACCGCGCCCGTTCGTCCAAATACTGAACTGACACCTCCGCCGCCTCCTCCCGATACGCAAGGGCTGCCCGTCGAAGCAATCACACCTGCCGCAACGTTCAGGCAGCCATTTGCCAGGCCGGTCATCGTAATAGTCTGGTCGAACTTGACTGGAACATTAAACTCTTTGACTGCCGCCGTAAGCCTCTCCAGCCAGTTAGAGTGGACGCCGTCACCAACGGCCGCAATGTAACTCGTAATCGAAAGGGGCGCACCGAATGCTAGTTGTCCCTGCGTCAGGCCGACGCCTCCACTGGGCACGTCGGTTCCTATCCACGTATCGTTCGCCCCCGCGGGCGGACGGTATCCCCATGTGGACCTTGTAAGTGCCGGCTGCGAGTCAATCAACGTGATGATGTGGTGTGGCTGCAAACTAGCCGCCGGCGAAGTTGAAAAATTCAATCGCCCTTTCGATACCGACATGCCCCCGCCCGCCGCGCCGCCATCTGTCATGAAAGTAGCGGTTTGGTTCGGCACCCCATTGTTTGCCGCCGTCACGCTCGACTGGCAGTCGGTGTAGCCGCCCGGCGAAGTCGCACCCCAATACGTGCATTGGTTCGCAACCTGCACCGGGTTCCACGACAAGCCAACCCCCACCACGTTACCGGCTTCCACAGCCACAGCAACGCTCTTGTTCACCGAGACGATCGATCCTGGCCAGAAGTTCAGATTACCCGAATAGGTGCCCTGCAATATCGAGTAACTTGCGGTCACCGCAGCGCCGCTGTCATTGTAAGTACATACCAGGCCAGCGCACTGTGCAATGTTGGTTGCCACCGACCCACAGGCCGTCGCCGATCCCCCTCCACAGCCGCCGGTATATGGATAAGTTCCTCCCACGCCATTAGGAGACGCCATGCGGATAAGGTCATAAGTGATCGTATCGGTTGCATTTGCAACCCGCGGCCACCGCACCGAAATTGCATCGCTACCCGTCGATGCGTAATTGAATATCTGCATCGGGGAGGTCTGCGTGCCCGCGGTTGTGTCTCTGGCGACGACGTAATAGGAGTAAGCCGTACCGCCGCTCCCTCCCGTCGAAAACCACCCCTGCGTTCCTCCGGAGCCGGCGATCGAAAAGCTGGCGGCGCCGCTCGACGTCCCCGCAATCAAACCCGCCACCCCCGTCCCCGCGAAGGGAGACCTCGCCGGCGAGAGCGGATTCATCCCCGCATTGCTCTCCGAATAAATGTTCTTGAGATATGCCCCCTGATAGTTCCCCGTCGAATTTGCGGAATATACCTGCCATGGCCCAGTGGCCTGAAGCACCGTGTTTTCAACATAGATGCCATTAGAGTTATATATAGTTATGCCGTTGGAGTAATTGGCTGTAATGGTAGAGTCTCGCAGCGTAACAACCGGCGCGATCTGGTTGAGTGCCCCCTGATTGCCGGCCGAGAAGACGAAAGATCCTGTCCAGTTCGGGTTGTCATTCAACGGGATCGCGTTGTTGTTGAAATGATCGATGGTGGCATTCTCGTCATCCCATAAGTCAAAGAAGTGATTGAATGCGCCATTGTTGCCATTCGCATCGTAAGAGATGTCTGTCATGTGCGAGTTCATCCCATTATCGAGTATGGCAATGTAAGTTAGAGCTACCACGCCCGGTGTCGTTTGGGCCGCGACATCCGTGCCGGAGTGGACATACTGAAACGTCGTCGGACTGGGAACACCCGTCACAGTCGCATCGCCCCAGAACGCATTGTTGTCAGTAAACATAATCGTCACCATGTCTCCAACCCTGAACCCGTGGGCCGTGGCCGTGGTGATCGTGACAACCTGGGATGTGCGCTGTGTCGCTGTTACCGGCACCCCCGCGAACGCGGGACTGGCTGAGAGATTCGTCGGCGACCGGAAGCTGATACCGAGCACCGTATTGTTCGCATAGGCGTTGGAGTTCGCCAGGTTACCGATCTGTAAGCACGGTCCGCGCCCAATGCAGTTCAAGGATGTCCCATAGCCGCTCAACACCGATTGGTTGGAGTGAAGATAAATCGTCCCCGGGACGTTGTAAGTGTTAAGTGAGTGTGTGGGATATCCCGGCCCGCTGGCCGGTATAGTCACATTACAAAGTGTGTTCTTCCAGTTAGTAGGGTCGATCCCGCACGCGGAGTTGATTGTCTCTTGAACTCCGGAAGATGCTGACCCGATCGTTGAGCCCGAAGGATAAGAGTAAAAAGGAGTAAACGTAATCGTCCCTGTTGGCGCTCCCGGCGTGCATCCTCCGGCGGCGCTAGGCACGCTCACCGCCTCGCTGTTTCCTCCTCCGGAGAGGAGAACCTGATACCCGGCTCCGCTCGTCGTGTCGATGCCCACTGGGCAGGGAGTAAGTGTGACAACCGCGTGAGTCCCGCCAGTTAGAGCACTGTTTATGGTCTGTGACCAGTTGAAGGCGGTAGTGGCATAAGTCACCCCCGCGGGTGCGCCGCCTCCGCAGGATCCCCATGTCGAGTTACCGGTCAGGCAGGTCGCGCTGTTGGCAGCTCCTGATCCCAACTCTGTAGGAGGAACCATGCCACTGACCAGGTCGGCCTTTGCCGAAATGCTGCTATCCACATACTGTTTGTCTGACGCCTGGTTCGGCGCGCTTGGCGACCCCGGCAACGTTAAAGGCCCTGTCATCGTGTCTCCGGCCTTTGAAACGTAAGATCCCGCTCCCACGTTTCCCACGGCCGCATCCACATATCCTTTATTGGCTGCATCACTGGCTCCCGCTGGCGCTGGAAGCGAGGGCGGAACGGCGAACTGCTTTGTGCCCGTAATCGTTTCCGTCCCCGCCAGGTGCACCACGGTCGAGTCGATCGCCCGGTTGGCGACGGCCGCGTTCACATACTGTTGCGTCACTGCGAGGTTGCCCAGGCCCGTGCCCGGTGTTGTGCGCACGGCCGCGATCGTAGTCGGTGAAGTCGTCGGCACCGCCCAATATTCCGTCCGTGCCGTCCCGTCATCCAGTTGGAAGACGACAACATAAGTAGTGCCCGTCGGCGTGGCCCCAACATTCGGAACCAGTTGCACGAAGAATGCGCCCGCCGCCCCGATCGTCACGCTCTCGTTGCCGGCCGCCACCGCGTCCCCCCCTGCGGTCTGGAACGTTGGCCATGAGATCAGCGCGACGCCCGAAGCCGCGGTTCCGTCAGCCCGGTAGACGGTATCGCTGATGGTCGTGAGTGCCGGCCCTTGCGCCAGCACCGCCGCCGACAAAGCGAATGCCATCATCAATCCCATCACGAGTGGAATGATCGGGCATGTCATCAGCACCCGCCTGCCCGCAGTCATAAAATATGTACGCATGCCCTCTTCTCTCCTCGTTACCCTGTAACTCATGGTGCAATGGGCGTTAATTTCTGAAGTGGATCAACCTGCCACTTATATCAGCCATCCTGCAAGGCGCTCCCTCTCGTGCGCCAGATGGAAACGATCAAGCCGTAGCGGCGCGAGCGTAGCTCCGCTTCCCAGTGCCGCGAAAGTATATGAAATGATTTGAATCCCGAAGTGACTGCCCCACAACAGCCCGGTGCTTCCCGAGCCTGTGCAAACCTCAGAGGCCCAGTCGGACGGCGGTACCACCCTGGACTGAGCCGCGTGATTCGCTAGCCCAGCGCGTGAGCGCCCCGAGCCCACGATCGAATGGACTGGCTACCCGGCGTTTTGAGCATGTCCGTCTTGCTCAACTCTCTTCATCCGGACTCCTATTCGTCCCGCGCCACTCCAGAAATCGACGCACGCTCTCCACGTACACGTCCGCGAAATCCACCACCGGCCTTCGCGTCTC
This sequence comes from Terriglobales bacterium, assembly GCA_049521375.1. GTDB lineage: Bacteria > Acidobacteriota > Terriglobia > Terriglobales > Acidobacteriaceae > Acidiflorens. The sequence goes on along the minus strand of JBEKOW010000131.1, from coordinate 7,045 downwards.
GATCAATCTCATCGCGTCTTCAATTTGCCAGCTATGGGAGCACAGCACCGCCAGCGTCATCATCGGGGCGCGGTGCACTCCCGCCGCACAGTGAATGTAAAGTCGCGCCGCTGGATCCTGCAGGGCTGCCATCGCGAAATCCACTCCCCGTCTCAGCAACTCCGGTGGTTTCGGCAGAAAATCGTCGTCCGTGGGATTCCACAACACCTCGATGCCATGCGGTGCCGCCAGCGGCCGGTCATCGAATTCGATCTGCATGTCCACCACGTGGGTCACACCCAACTGCGCGAGTTCCTCCATATTGCGAGCGTTCCAGATCCCGCCTCCGAGTGCAACCTGTTCGGTGACCCACGTCATATCCATGCTGTCTGCTGGCCCTCCCCCATCGATCCTTAAAACTCCGTCCGAATCCCATCCTGATTTTACGTCACCAGCCTGATCCATCCCTGAACACGTTGACCGGCCAGATTCCCGGCATTTCGTCCTCGCGGAAATAAAAAGCGGAAATAAAAAAAGGACGCGATTGAAGTCGCGCCCTTTGGAATTCTGTTGTTTTCTCTACTCTTAATTTAATCATACCAAATTGAAGGGGGGTACCCCGCCACTTTTTCGAACATTATTTCTTCCTTACTATGAGTGACTTACAGAGAAATACCACAAATCCCCCTCTTGACATATATTTCTTACACGTTAGTTACTGCCTTTGTTTCCGACGTCAGGCAATCTCTCCAATAAACTGTCTGTTAGTAACGCGGATGACAGTTGATCGATCGCGTCGTGCAATAGTCGTTCAAGTGTTCGCTGTGAGTAACCCAGCAATCGGGACATCTCGGGAACGCTATACTGCTCCAGAACGTTCATCGCGATCAGCCTCTTTTCCAGTGTGCCTAGCTTCTCAATCGTGTGCTCCATGTCAGTCACGAAAATCACGACGTCTTCGAAGCTTCCCATGGAATAAGACGTGACCCGTGAACGGAAGAACTCGCGCCCCAGCAGCGATGGCAGTCGGCCAACCTCGACCGAGGCGCGCGCGTAGCGTCGCAGCAGCGCTACTGTCCGATTTCGGTAAAGCCACAGGCCGTTCTCCTTTTCGCCACCAGGGACCGACGGCAGTTGCGCCCGACTGTGCAAAGTCCAGGTTTGTGCGACAACCAGCGATGCGCTCGTCATGCCCTCACCTCCCGCGCGGCTACCGCCTGCAGATGCACAATCTGCCCCATTCCATGGAGCGTGTTCTTTGGAGCTTTGGGACCTTTCACCATGCGCGGGTTGCGAATCTTTTGATCGCGCGTCGGTTCCACACAATCCCCGGCCTTTGTTACTGCCGCCAGATGTGCTGTGCAACCGCCGCAGTAGATCGCTTCGGATGCCATGGGACGCACGAAAAGTCCGCCGCACCGTTCGCAATACTTCAGTTCAACGGGTACTTGAGCGCTTTCGATGCTGCCAATGAAATTCATGATTGCCTCTCTCTATGAAATTGTTTGCTCAAAATAAAAAAAGCCCCGGTGCCGATTGCTCGGCCCAGGGCTCGTTTCGCTTACGATGACCTGTTCTGCTATTTAGTTTTGAGTGATCCGGTTATTACAGACGGGCACTTAGGCCGGACTCCATCCTCCGGAAGTAACCCTCTTCGTAACCCGATTTGAGCACATGTCCGTTTTGCACAATTACGCACAAGCGCCCGGAGAAGCGAAGGCCGCGCAACAAGCGCTCGACCGCCGCGGAAAGAACCTCCGTCGACCGCATTTTGCGGCGGAATTCGGCGAAGCTTCTTTCTTCCTCGTTATAACACTCTGCATCCAACATATATAATTCCTTTTCTTGAATATAAGTGCGTTGTAACAACATATTATTTTCCGATCCTCACTCCGATGGAGGTTCAAGTCAAGATAATTGTTTTCCCCCGCGCTTATTCCCGCGGAGCGGTTGAGCAGCTTCGCTAATAGCCGGATGCTATAGTGCGTGATATACTGCCCGAAAATGAAATTCCGGGTCCTTCAGGAAAATCTCCGTCAAGCGCTCTGGGACCGCATCAATGCGGGCGAAATCACAGGACTCAGGCTCGCCGATCAGACTGGGTTCAAGCAGGCCCACATATCAAATTTCCTCAATCGCAAGCGCGGCCTAAGCCTCGAAGGAATGGATAAGGTTCTCGATACTCAGCATCTCTCCGTCCTCGATCTCCTCGACCCGGCTGAAGTCAACCAGCGCGCCTCCATAGTCCCTCCGGGCGACGACCAGTTCGATAACGTCGTGGTCACCGAACCCCACATCGCGGCTTGCGAAGCGCACATCATGAATTTGCATGTTGCCGAGATCATGAAATTCAGGAAAGGTTTCCTGGAATCTCTAAAAGAGGACATGGTGGGTGATCGCCGTGACTGGGATCGCTTTGTCGTTATCAAAGCGGATGCCCATGATGGCGTCAGCATGTATCCGCGCTTGCGGCCGGGGGCAACGGCCTTGCTCGACCGCCATTACAACTCCCTCAATCCCTATCGCAAAGGCGAAAGAACTCTCTACGCCGCCCGGAAGAACGGCACGTCCACCATAAAATACGTTGAGGTTTCCAATGGCCAGATCATCCTGCGCCCGCACAACCAGGCCTCGCCCGTGGAGTTACTCCCGATCGAGGAGGGGAGGGCTCCCACCGATCAGATCATCGGAAGAGTCTGCCACATAGGGAGCGAAACATAACATTTGGTTGACATTTCTTCGCACTTCGTTAGTTCTCAAAGAGTCTTTATAACATCCACATCGCGTAAATGTTGTTGTTGGCGTCCCTCAAAATGTTTTCCGCACTTTATAAAAAATTCAATGCGCTTCGCGCCCCTTCAGTGTATAAACACGCCACCTTCTCTCGGTGAGACCGCGATTGGAAACCTGTATGAATACGAAACTCGTCGCTTTAATCCTGATGGTTTGTTGCATCTCCCAGTCTTCCTTTGCCCAGCACGTTGCCTCGGAGCCCGTGCTCGATGTTTCCGACATGGACAAGTCGGTTGACCCGTGCGTCGACTTCTATGCCTACTCCTGTGGTGGATGGATGAAGAACAATCCCATTCCACCGGATCAGGCTAGTTGGAGCACCTACGGCAAACTGGAAGACGAGAACCGCGCGCAGTTGCGGACGATTCTTGAGGAGTCGGCGAAGGCGAGCCCGAGCCGGGACGCAGTCGCCCAGAAAATCGGCGATTACTACTCCTCCTGCATGAACGAAGCGACGATCGAAAAGCTTGGCGTCACGCCACTGCAGCCTGAACTGAAGCGAATTGCCGCCTTGCAATCCAAGCAGGAGTTTGCGGAATACGTCGGCACCTCCCAATTCCCTCCTTCTCTCGACGGAGGAGGAATGCTTTTCACGTTTCGCTCCAGCCAGGACTTCAAAGATTCCACACAGGTCATTGCCGAGGTCGACCAGGGCGGCCTTGGTCTACCCGATCGTGACTACTATCTGAAGGAGGATGCCAAGTCGCAGGAACTGCGAAAAGCGTACGGAGTGCACGTCGCGAAAATTCTTGAACTGGTGGGGGACTCCCCCGCCGATGCGGCCAAAGAAGCGGCGACCGTCCTGCGCATCGAGACCGCACTCGCCATGGGCCAGATGACCCGCGTGGAGCGCCGCGACCCTCCGAAGCTTTATCACAAAATGAGCGCGGAAGAACTGCGCAAGCTGACCCCCTCATTCGACTGGGGCGTCTATTTCACAAAGACTGGCGCTGGTGCCTTGCAGTCGCTCAACGTCGTAACGCCCGATTACTTCCGCACCTTGAATGACGAACTTGCCAAGGAAAGCCTCGCCGACTGGAAGACCTACCTCCGTTGGCACGCCGCGCACGAAGCCGCCAACGATCTTTCGTCCGGGTTTGTAAAAGAGAACTTCAATTTCTACGGCAAGGCCCTCCGCGGGAGCCAGGAATTGCCCCCTCGGTGGAAGCGCTGCACCAATGAAGTGGATGAGGACTTGGGCGAGGCGCTCGGCCAGGCCTACGTTGCTCGCTACTTCACGCCCGAGGCGAAGCAGAATGCATTGAAGATGGTGCAAGAAATTGAAGCCTCGATGCAGACCGAGATCCAGGCTCTGCCTTGGATGCAAGATGCCACCAGGCAGCAGGCGCTCGTGAAATTGCATGCTATCGCCAACAAAATCGGCTATCCCGACCGCTGGCGCGACTACAGCGCGTTGCAAATCGTGCGCGGAGATCGCATCGGCAATTCCGAAAGGGCCTCCTGGTTCGAGTTCCACCGCTGGCTGGCCAAGATCGGCAAGCCCGTCGACCGCAATGAGTGGGACATGACTCCGCCCACCATCAACGCCTACTACGATGCCCAGAAGAACGACATTAATTTCCCTGCCGGCATTCTCCAACCTCCTCTGTTCAGCCCCTTGTCTGACGCTGCCCCCAACTATGGCGATACCGGAGCCACCATGGGCCATGAACTCACGCATGCCTTCGATGACGAGGGCAGCCAGTTCGACGCCCAGGGCAATCTGCGCAACTGGTGGACCGATGCTGATCGCAAGGAGTTTGAACAACGCGCCCAATGCGTCGTTGACCAGTATTCGAGCTACACGATCATCGATGACATCAAGATCAATGGCCAACTGACGAACGGCGAGGACCTCGCCGATCTGGGCGGTACGCTCCTCGCTTATCTTGCCTGGAAGCAGGACACCAAGGGTCAAAAACTTGAGCCGATCGACAATCTGACTCCCGAACAGCGTTTCTTTATCGCCTACGGGCAGAGCTGGTGTACCAACGAGCGCGACGAGAACAAGCGTCTCCGGGCAACCGTCGACCCCCACTCACCCGACAAATACCGCGCCAATGGAGTGGTCTCCAATATGCCCGAATTCCGTGCCGCCTTTCACTGTCACGCCGGCCAGCCCATGGTGCGGGAGAACAGATGCCGGGTCTGGTAGAAATCCCCGGAATTCCGCCGTTCCCACCCGTAGGACAGCCTCGCCCGTTTGACAATAGCAAGAAAACCCTGCGAAACCGCCCGCTGGGAGCATAATAGGGAAGGAAGAGCGGAGAACATTCAATTGTGACGTAGCTCACCGCGTCCCCGGTTCTTAGACGCTACTGTCGGTGCCAACGGGCAGCGGTCAAAGCGGCGGCGTTGTGCCCGACAATCAATCTCAGGAGCTTCAGTATGCCTCAGGATACTGTAACAATCACCGATAACCGCACCGGCCAGACCTACACCCTGCCCGTCGAGAACGGAACCATCCGGGCAATGGATCTGCGCAAAATCAAGACCGGTCCGGAAGATTTTGGTCTGATGACCTACGACCCCGCCTTCATGAACACGGCCTCGTGCCGCAGCGCGATCACCTTCATCGATGGCGATCGCGGCATCCTCCGCTATCGCGGCTATCCCATCGAAGTCCTGGCCGAACACTGCACCTTTCTCGAGGTTGCCTACCTGCTCCTGTTCGGCGAACTCCCTACCGCCCCCCAGCTTAAAGATTGGGTGAATGAAATCACTCATCACACCATGATCCACGAGAGCACCAAGAAGTTCATGGAAGGCTTCCGCTACGACGCCCATCCCATGGCCATGTTCGTGAGCACAGTCGCGGCGCTTTCCGGCATCTATCCTGATTCCCGCCAGATTCACGATCCCGCCAACCGCCTCCATCAGATCAAGCGTCTCATCGGCAAGGTGCCCTCGATCGCGGCTATGTCGTACCGGCACAGTGTCGGCTTCCCTTATGTCTATCCCGACAACGACCTCTCCTATCCCGAGAACTTCATGAACATGCTCTGGAAGATGGTCGAGCCAAAGTATGCAGCCAATCCCGTCATCGCGCGCGCTCTCGACATCCTCTTCATCCTGCACGCCGACCACGAGCAGAACTGCAGTACGAACGCCATGCGGGCCGTGGGGTCTTCGCAAACCGACCCCTACCTCGCGACCGCGTCGGCCGCATCGGCTCTCTCCGGCCCCCTCCACGGCGGCGCCAACGAAGAAGTGCTCCGCATGCTCGACGAAATCGGATCGAAAGACAACGTCCCGGCCTACATCAAGAAGATCAAGGAAGGCAAAGGCAAGCTGATGGGCTTCGGACACCGCATCTACAAGAATTACGATCCGCGCGCCAAGATCATCAAGTGGACCGCCGATCGCGTGTTCGAAGTGACCGGACGCAACGCCAAACTCGAAATCGCTCTGGAATTAGAGCGCATCGCGCTCCAGGACGACTATTTCATCCAGCGCAAGCTCTATCCCAACGTCGATTTCTACTCCGGCATCATGTACCAGGCGATGGGCTTCCGCCCGGAGATGTTCACGGTCCTGTTCGCCATACCCCGCACCTGCGGCTGGCTCTCCCAATGGCAGGAAATGCTGAGCGATCCCGAGCAGATCGCCCGCCCGCGTCAGGTCTGGATCGGCCACGAAACCAGGGAATTCGTTCCCATGGAGAAAAGAAGCGGAGCGCAGGTCGCAGCCCGCTGATCGCAGTCGTGTCATCCTGAAAGTGTGCGATTTTGCTAAACGAGGTCATCCTGAGCGAAGCGGAACGAGGAGCGAAGCGAGTCGTCCCGCGCAGTCGAAGGACCCCTACCCACCCCCACTCGGGGAGTTCCCCGAACCGGCTCACACAGTATGATGACGAGCGGTCCTAGTGACCCGTCCCCGTAAGCGCAACCGTACTCTGCCCGCCCGCAACATTGTCTGTAACGGTCAGCGTCCCGGTGCGCGCGCCTTTCGAAGTCGGCGCGAATGTAACCGAGATCGAACAACTCATCGTCGATGACAGCACTTTGGGACAGTCGTTGCTCTCGGAAAATCCACTGGAATTTGCCCCGGTAATGCCAATATTGCTGATGTTCAAAGGCGTCAGCCCGCTGTTAGTCAGTTGCACAGGCAACGTGACACTGCTGTTGACGGCCTGCGTCCCGAAGCTCAAACGCGCAGGATTGAATTGCGCCACCGGATCGATCACGTTCCCCGTCAAGGCGATCTGCTGCGGGCTACCCACCGCGTTGTCCGTGACGTTGAGCGTAGCCGTCAGCGTACCCGTCGCGTCGGC
>JBEKOW010000130.1:0-29810 GCA_049521375.1 Terriglobales bacterium | reverse complement strand
CGAGCCCGCTGACGCGATCCAAGCTCAGCGGGCTTTTTGTATTTGGAGTTGGCTCTGATAAGACATTCTTGGAAAGGAACGTATGAAGGGCGAGATCGATTTTGGCAAGATGCAGGGCCTGGTCCCGGCGATCGTGCAGGATGCCGCTAACGGCGAGGTGTTGATGCTGGGATTCATGAATCGCGATGCCTGGGAACGGACGCTGGCGACGGGCTACGTGACATTTTTCAGTCGCACGCGCAGCCAGCTCTGGACCAAGGGAGAAACGTCAGGCAACCGGCTCAAGCTGATTTCCGGCTCGACCGACTGCGACTACGACACGCTGCTGCTGCAGGTGGAGGTCGAGGGCGCGGGTGTGGTTTGTCACGAGGGGACGCGCTCCTGTTTCACGAAGCCACTTTTTCGCGACGGCGCGCAAGTAAAGAATGCAGCCACGCCCGCGGTGCCGTCGTGAAGATCCGGCTCGGCATTCCAAAGGGCAGTTTGCAGGAAGCAACCATGCACCTGTTCACCCGCGCCGGTCTGCCCGTTTTTCTCAACGCACGTTCGTACTTCGCGACCACCGGCGATCCGGAGATTGAGTGCATGCTGATTCGCGCCCAGGAAATGGCCCGCTATGTTGAGCATGGCGTGCTGGATGCCGGGCTGACGGGATACGACTGGGTGGTGGAGAGCGGACTCGAAGTGGTCACGGTTTCTGACCTGATTTATGCCAAGCAGAGCCGGGGAAAAGTGCGTTGGGTGCTGGCCGTTCCCGAAGTTTCGACGTACCAGCGCGCCGAAGACCTTGGCAACCTCATCATTGCGACCGAACTGGTGAATGTCACACGCCAGTATTTTGAGAAGAAGCATGTTCCCGTGCAGGTTGATTTTTCCTGGGGCGCGACCGAGGTAAAACCGCCCATGCTCGCCGACGCCATCGTCGAAGTCACGGAAACTGGAAGCTCGCTGAAAGCGAATCGCCTGCGCATTATTGACACCGTGCTGGAATCGAATACCCAGATCATCGCAAACAAAAAGGCATGGAATGATTCCGAGAAGCGCCGCAAGATCGAAAATCTCGCTCTGATGCTGCGCGGAGCGATGGATGCGCAGGACCGGGTGGGCCTGATGCTGAACGTCCGCAAGAAAGACCTGGCGGCAGTGCTGGCGGTTTTGCCCGCCCTCCAGAAACCGACCATTTCCACTCTTAGCGATGAAAATTGGCTGGCGGTAAATACGATCATCGAGGAATCGCAGGCGTGGGAGATCATCCCGCGCTTAAAGCAAGCCAACGGACAGGGGATCGTGGAGTATCCGCTGAACAAGGTGGTTCTGTGATGCGCATTCTTGCAGGAACGGCGGCCGCTGCGCGTGTGCGCAAGATTGCAGCCCGTGGATCGCGCTATGAGGAAGTGGAGCCCGCAGTGCGTAGCATCATCGCCGATGTGCGGCGCCATGGCGATCGAGCGGTGCGGAAGTACGCCGGACGATGGGACGGTCTGCCCAGCGGGACGCCGCTGAAAGTATCGGAGAGCGAGATTCGAGCTGCGGGAAAATCCGCACAGCCCGATTTCAAGCGCGCTTTGCGAATGGCTGCAGCAAATATCCGCCGCTTTTGCGAAATGCAGAAGCCCGCGGAATGGACACGCACCCGGGACGGGATTTCCGTGGGCCAGTTAGTCCGGCCGTTGAACTCGGTCGGCTGCTATGTGCCCGGCGGGCGCTATCCTCTGGTCTCGACCTTGCTGATGACAGTGATTCCCGCGCAGGTCGCCAGCGTGGAGAATATCCGCGTCGCCTCGCCTTCGCCCCGAGCCGAGGTGCTTGCGGCAGTGTCCATGCTGGGAGTGCGGGAAGTTTATCGAGTCGGCGGAGCGCAAGCCATTGCCGCACTGGCCTATGGAACCGAGAGCATTCCGCGGGTGGACAAGATTGTCGGACCGGGCAATCTCTACGTCACCGCCGCCAAGAAACAGATTGCGTTCGACTGCTCGATTGATTTCCTGGCGGGCCCGACGGAAGGGATCGTCGTGAGCGACACGGGAACGCCGGAGTTCATTGCCTCAGATCTGGTGGCGCAGTCGGAACACGATCCGGAAGCGCTCGCCGTCTTTATTACCACGCGGCGCGATCTGGCCGCCAAGGTGGCCAAATGGGTCGATGATCTCAGCAAGGAAAATAACGTGGCGCGCGAGGCGATAGAGCGCAACGGAGTGATTTTGATTTCCGCCTCGCGCAAGCAGAGCTTCGAGTGGGCGAATGCAATCGCCTCCGAACACATTACGGTTGACTCTGCGGATGTACCATGTGTTCGCAATGCGGGCTCGGTTTTCATTGACGACTACTCGCCACAGGCGGCAGGAGACTATGCGTCAGGTCCCAATCATGTACTCCCTACCGGCGGTGCCGCGCGATTCCGGGGCGGGCTTAGCGTCCTGGATTTTGTGAAAGTTATCAGTGTGCAGAAACTCTCCAGACCAGGCCTGCGGCGAATTGCGCCGCACGTCGAATTGCTGGCGCACACAGAAGGATTATTAGCCCACGCGCACTCGATTCGGGCGCGTTGCGAGCCTGCGGGGAACAGACATGCTTAACGCGCGCGAGGCGGTGCGAAATCTGGCGACGTATCATCCGCCCCTTGGCGGGCGGCATGGGCTGCGTCTCGACTTCAATGAAAATACCGAAGGCTGCTCACCGCGCGTGCTGGCGCGGCTGCGCGAACTGACGGCCGAAGAGATTGCCTGTTATCCCGAGCGCGAACCGCTGGAAGCGATGGTGGCGGGGCATCTCGGCATCGCACCGGACGAATTGCTCTTAACCAACGGCGTGGATGAAGCGATCCACCTGCTTTGCGAGACATTTCTGGAACCCGGCGATGAGGCTCTGATCGTTGTCCCAACCTTTGCGATGTACGAAATCTCGGCAGCGGCGACCGGCGCACGCGTCATCGGAGTTCCTGCCGGGGAAAATTTCCGCTTCCCCGCTGCAGAACTTCTTGCTCGGATCAACCCCGCCACCAGGCTGATTGCGATTGCCAATCCCAACAATCCCACCGGCACCGTGGCGGACCCGAACGACTTGCTTGAAATCGCCCGCCGGGCGCCAGACGCGGCGGTTCTGGTGGATGAGGCTTACTTCGACTTCTATGGAACAACTCTGATCGGCCAGACGCGCAATCTGCCAAACTTGTTCGTCGCCCGGACGTTTTCGAAAGCCTATGGGATGGCTGGGCTCCGCATCGGGGTGCTTGCCGGGAACATGTCGCATATCACCATGGCCCGCCGCGTCGCGTCTCCCTATAACGTGAATAGAGTGGCGCTCGCGTGTTTGCCGGCAGCCTTGGCTGACGATGACTACATACGCCAATACGTCAGCCAGGTCCGCCAGGGCCGCGAAGAATTGCAGCAGGAATTCGGCAAGTGGGGACTTCCCTTCTGGCCGAGCCACGCCAATTTCGTGCTGGCGAGGTTTGGCCCGTTGAAGATGGCGTTTATGCAGGCGATGCGGCAGCAAGGCATCCTCGTGCGCGACCGTTCCCGAGACTACGGATGTGAAGGCTGCGTGCGCATCTCGCTCGGGACAACGGAACAGACGGACCGGCTGCTGCGAGCGATGCGTGAGGTGCTGGCGGAAATCGGCGCGAAGGAGGCCGCCGCAAAATGAGAAAGGCCGCAATCCACCGCAAGTCTAAAGAGACCGATATTCGCGCGGCACTGAACATTGACGGGAAAGGCCGTTACAAGATTTCGACGGGAATCCGCTTCTTCGATCACATGCTCGAGCTGTTCGCGCATCATGGCGGATTCGATCTTCAACTGACAGCCAAAGGTGATCTCGACGTCGATCAACACCACACCGTTGAAGACGTAGGTATCGTGCTTGGCCAGCTTTTTGACAAGGCACTGGGCGCCAAGCGCGGGATTTTGCGCGCTGGATATTTCCTCATGCCTATGGATGAGACATTGGGCATGGCCGCGGTCGATTTCTGCGGCCGAACATCGTCTGTTGTGGAGACCAAGGTTCGGGTGCGCAGGGTGGGCGACCTGCAAGCCGAACTGGTGCATGATTTCTTCGAAGGATTTTCGCGAGGAGCTCGCGCCAGCGTGCATGCTCGCGTCCTCTACGGGCGGTCAAGTCATCACAAAATCGAATCTCTCTTCAAGGCCTTTGCGCGCGCTTTGCGAGCAGCCTGCTGGCGCGACCGGCGGATGGCACGCCTCCTGCCGAGCACGAAAGGATTGCTCTGATGATTGCCGTCGTGGACTACCGGGCAGGAAACCTCACGTCGGTGAAGAAGGCGCTCGATCATCTCGGCGTAAACGCGTCCGTGACGCGCGAACCCAGCGTGGTAGCGATGGCAGACAAAATCATATTGCCGGGTGTCGGGCATTTCTCTGGGACGACAATCCTTGAACAAACCGGCCTGCGCGCCGCCATTCTCGCGAGAGTTAAAGAGGGCGTGCCATTCCTCGGCGTTTGCGTAGGCATGCAGTGGATGTTCGACTCCAGCGAAGAGGCGCCGGGCGTCCATGGGCTGGGTCTGATCACTGGAACAAACCAGCGCTTTCCGACGGACGTCAAATCTCCGCATGTGGGCTGGAACTCGCTGGCCTGCGATGAAGGTTCGAGGCTATTTCGCGGAATTCCGTCGGGATCGTTCGTGTATTTTACGCACTCCTATCGCGCGCCCGTGGTGACGGCCACCGTGGCACGCTCGGAATACGGCGGCGAGTTCTCGGCGGCTGTGGAACAAGATCATCTGTTCGGGGTGCAATTCCATCCGGAAAAATCCGGAGCAATTGGATTAAAACTCCTCGAAAATTTCTGCGCACTTTGATCGTATGCTGACCAAACGAATCATCGCGTGTCTGGACGTGACGGGTGGACGGGTCGTGAAGGGCGTGCAGTTCCAGCAGTTGCGCGATGCGGGCGATCCGGCCGAACTTGCGGCGGCGCATAGCGAAGCTGGAGCGGATGAGGTCGTGCTGCTCGACATCTCCGCCACCCACGAGAAACGAGCCACGCTCGTCGACACGGTTCGCCGGACGGCGCAACAACTGTTTATTCCCTTCACGGTCGGCGGCGGCATTCGTTCGCTCGACGAAGCGATGGCCGTTTTCGACGCCGGCGCCGACAAGATCAGCATCAATTCCGCGGCGCTCGCGGATTCGTCTCTGATCACGTCGATCGCCGAGCGGTATGGCTCGCAAGCCGTGATCGTCGCCATTGACGCCAAACGCATCGGCCCCGAGGCGAGATTCGAAGCCTACACCGGCGGCGGAAGAAAGCCGACGGGCCGCGATGCAGTCGCCTGGGCGCGAGAAGCAGAACAACGAGGCGCTGGCGAGATCCTGCTCACCTCCATGGATCGCGATGGCACGGTCGCAGGCTTCGATTGCGAACTGACTCGCCTTGTCTCCGAGGCCGTCCGCATCCCGGTGATTGCTTCCGGCGGAGGTGGGGACACGCAAACCTTTCTCGATGTCTTTCAACGCGGACGAGCGGATGCTGCGCTGGCCGCCTCAATCTTTCACTTTGGCTTCCGTCATCTGGCCGATCTCAAACGTGAGTTGCAAAGTGGAGGCATCCCGATGCGGTGGCCATGCTGATTCCTTCCATAGATCTCATGGGCGGCAAGATCGTCCAGTTGGTGCAAGGCGAACGCAAGGCGCTCGAGTTCGAGGATTTTGAGGAGTGGATCGCGCGCTTCTCGTCGTTTCCGCTGGTGCAACTCATCGACCTCGATGCCGCCATGGGCAACGGGAATAATCATGCGCTCGTGCGCGAATTTGCTCGCCGCCTCCCCTGCCAGGTTGGCGGTGGCCTTCGCACTGTGGCGTCGGCCGAAGCCATGCTGGCCACGGGAGCACGGCGGGTCATTCTAGGGTCTTCGCTGATTCGCGACGGCGCTCCCGACACCAGCTTCGCCGAAGAAATCGCGCGCGCGATTGGAGCCGAAAAGCTTGTCTTCGCCATCGATGCCCGGCAAGGCCGGGTCGCGATTCGCGGCTGGCGCGAGCTTACGGAAACCACGCCCTTGCAAATGATCGCAGCCCTGGACCCCTGGTGTGGCGCGTTCCTGTACACGCACATTGACACCGAAGGCCTGATGCAAGGGATCCCGATGAATGTCGTTCGCCAGTTGCGCGACCAAACCTCGAGGCAGTTGATTGTCGCCGGAGGTATCACCACCAGGGAAGAAATCGATCAGCTCCACGGCATCAACGTGGATGCGGTCGTCGGCATGGCGATCTATACCGGGACGCTGAAACTGGAGACCCCGGGCTAACCGAATTCCCATGAAAATCCGCTTGAGATTACCTATGGCACGAAAGCCCTAGTCTTTCGGACTAAGCCACGTGGGTTCTTGAAATCACCGCGATAACTAGTAAAGTTGGGCTAGCGCCACCGACTAGTGGTCCCCCGCCGGCGCATTCCATAGACAAAGGATCCAACGAAAAATGAAGAGAGTGGGATTATTGCTATTTCCGATGCTGGCGATCGCCCTGCTGATGGGCATCGCTTCTGCGACTGCGACCGCGCAAAGCGTGACGACCACTGGCGATAATAGTAACTACTTCGTTATCTATTACGCCAACAACGTGACGGCTGCCCCGGACGCGACGGTACGTCTGGTCAACGACGGTGACACAGCGGGAAACCTGTGGGCGGACTTCTACGTGTTCGATGACAGCGAGGAACTGCAAGAGTGCTGCGCCTGCCAGATCACACCGGACGGCCTGCTGTCTGAAGATGTGAAGACCGAGCTGACGGCCAACCCGCTAACCGGCAAGGTGCCGAGCCGCGGCGTCATCAAGGTCATTTCGTCTTCTTCGAGCGATCCGACCAATATTGTTCCGACGGCCGGGCTGCATGGATGGGCCACCCTGATCCAGGCTGCCTCGAAAACAACCTACGCGATGACCGAAGCCACCATGGCGGACTCGAATTTGGGCGCTTCGGAAGAAAAGCTGTTGGAAAACCTTTGTTACTATGACGCGTTGCTGAGCGGATTGCCCTGCATCTGCACCCCGGAAGACCACGACTTCTAGTGTTTGGTCCACGCGGAGGGCAATCATCCTGACCTTCCAGGCGCCGGGTAATGGTCTCGGCGTCTGGGCCCTCCCCCAACTCTCCCCCTTGCCGCAACGGCAATCGGTATCTCCCGCACAGTATCGGCATTCCCAGGAACGTGATTGCGCAGAACAACGCTGATCCAGCTTTTGGCCCACAATTCCGAACGAGACCCAGGATTGATCGCCCGGTCGGCGCCTTGGAATCTCCGTGTAGGATCCACGCGCAGACCTGTCGAGTGTTCCGTCCTACGTCCCATTTATGCGATACTTCCAGTACCACAATAGTTGTCGGAACACGGATGACAGACGAACGTAGTCATCGGAAGGACTGGCGGTGTAGCTCAGGGAGCGACGGTCTCATAATCCGTAGGTCGTAGGTTCGAGTCCTACCGCCGCCACCAAGATTCAAACGACCGATTCTGCATTTGCAACTACCCACCTCTGGAATGCCTCCCACAAGCCTCCGTCTACTGGTACCACTTGGCCGGTAGTATTGGCGCTCTGATCGCTAGCTAAGACCAGGGCATTGGCACAGTCTTGCGGCAATACCGGCATCTTCGTCAGCGAGCGTTGTGCACAATAATCAGCAACCTTGCGCCGCGGTTCTTCCGTCGATTCGCCCCGCGCGTACTCGACCTTATACTTGCGCCCATTGCGCTGCCGTAGGCTGTCCATCTGTGCCCGGGACGGAATCGATGGCGGCGGTATCGCACGACGGAATCGATTTCTCCCAACATCGAAATCGTGAAGTTCACGGTTTCATACAGATCTTTGATAACCCGCCCTCCCGGTTTTGGCATCCAACCGTCGGTCATCAGGAGTCAGAGTCTCATGGATGAAAAGATAGTTGATCAGATTCTCGATGAGTTGTTTTCGTCTTTCGAGGACGCTGAAACTCAGTCGGGCGGGATTTTATTGTTCCTCAAGAGCCAGGGAATCGCTACCGAACAGCAACTTGCTCCCTTCTTTGAGCAAGCGGGCAACGCGAGCAATGTACGATGGCGGGCTGCCCGGGTCAGGATGGGCGCTCTGCTGGCTTCTGCCATGAAGCCGGCCGCAGACCCGGAAACAACGAGCGACATCTCTTCGGAAAGTCCTCAAAGCACCGCACCTGCCCATGCCGATCAGAGAACGGAGAATGCTCCTGAGCAGGTATCCGAGGGCTCCGCGTCCAACGGCACCGAACAGTCGGATGGGCAAAAGAAAGACGCGGGCCCGCGCGAGTCGATGGATAAAAATACAGGAAACTCGAAGGGATCCATCGTTCCGGGCAAGAGTGCCGCGTAAGCCGGGGAAGGCTACCGATTAACTTCTGCGATCAGCAATCCAAAAGGTTCGAGCGTCACTTCCCTGCCTGTCACCGATACTCCGGCGGACGCTACTAGCGGCTTCAGGTTGAAACTCGGGAATCCTTTTTTCGTCAAGTTGAAGCTGGCCTTCCGCGGAGCATCCGACATATTAAGCGCGACGAGCACCGCTTTTCCCTGGTAGCTTCGAAGGTACGACATCACATGGACGTCGTCTTCATTCAGCGCACTGTACGCGCCTTCAATGAGCGCAATATTGGCGTGCCGAAGAGCCAGAACTTTTTTGTAGACCGTGAGCACCGAGTTGGGATCCTGCTCCTCGGTGGCCACGTTATGCGTCCGGTAACTTGGCGGAACGGGAAGCCATGGAGCCTTCTCGCTGAACCCGGCATTGGGCGCAGCGCTCCACTGCATGGGAGTGCGCTCGCCGTCGCGTCCCTTCTCAGCCGGCCAGCCCGTTATGCCAATCGGGTCGCGGACATCTTCCTTACGCTTGGGATCGTTGTTCTCCATGCCAATCTCTTCGCCGTAGTACATGATGGGCGTGCCACGCAGCGTCAGGTAAAAGGCGCCCATTAATTTGGCGATCGCATCATTATTCTTGCCATCACCGTAACGGTTGTAGGAGCGCACGATGTCGTGATTGCCGATCACGAAAACCGGCCAGCCTCGCGCCCCATCCACGGCCGCAATCTGCCGCCGAAATTCGGGAGGCGAAAGCTTGTTGACGGTCGTGAACATGAAGTCCATCGGCATTTGCAGTTCGTTGCCGCCAGTCCCGTAATATTTGTCGAGTTGCGCGATGTTGGAGGTCCAGGTCTCGCCGATCAGTACCGCGTTCGACTCGTCGGCTACCTTGCGCAGCTTCCGCAACTCCTCGTGCACCTCCGGAAAATTCGTGTTGTATTTATTCTCCATGTTGGGGTCGCCCTGCTTGTTCACGCCCGGCAGCAGCGGATTGTTGCGCAGTTCGGGATCCTCAAACAAGGTGTCAACCGCATCGAGGCGAAAGCCGGCGACTCCCCGTTGATACCACCAGCGCGTAGTATCAAGCATGGCTTTCTCAACCGCCGGATTGCGCCAATTCAAGTCTGGCTGAGCGGCGTAGAAAAAGTGGTAGTAGTACTGATTCGTAGCCGGGTCGAACTTCCACGCTGACCCGCCGAAAATCGAGATCCAGTTGTTCGGAGGCTGTCCGGGGGCTTTTCCGTCGCGCCAGATATACCAGTCGCGATGCGCAGCCGTGCGCGATGACTTGGAATCCAGAAACCAAGGGTGCTGATCGGAAGTATGGTTCGGCACGAAATCCATGATGATGCGGACTCCGTCCTTCTTGCCTTCCGCGACCATGTGATCGAAGTCGGCCAGCGTTCCGTACATGGGGTCGATGTCTTCGTAATTGGAAACGTCGTAGCCGAAATCTACCTGCGGCGACGGATAGCAGGGAGTGATCCAGATCGCGTCCACCCCCAGGTCGTGAAGGTAACCCATCTTCGAGGTGATGCCGTTCAGATCGCCGACCCCGTCGTTGTTGCTGTCGGCAAAACTGCGGGGATAGATTTCATAGAAAACGGCGTGTTGCCACCACTGGTGGCCTTGCGCATCAACCGGCTTCGTCTGTGCGGCAGCAAAATTCGTGAAGGACAGCGCCACCAGCAAAACCACAACAGAAAGCAGTCGCCCGGAAACAGGCCTGCGCATTGATCGGTGTTCCATGAATTTGCTCCCCACGATTGGCACAGCTCGCTGAACTCTTCGCGTTCGCCCCTCTTCTCCGGCTCGCTTCGTTGCAACGCAACCAGCCTCAGCGCACGCTGAAGATGACGATAGACTGGGCAGGCACAGAAACTTGCACTTTGCCCTCTTTCAACTCCGCCGAACTGTTCCCGAAAATCGACCGGAGGTTCTGTGCGGTTTCCAGAGGCGTGCCCCCAACCGGGATCGCTAGATCGCGCGGGCTAGCGGCGTTGTTGTAGACGACCAGCAGCTTTTCCTCCGGCAGTTCGCGCACGAAGGCGTAGTAGGTTCCATCCCACCCAATGTGCAAGTGCTTGCCGGTTCGTAGAGCCGGATGCTCTTTGCGCAAGGCGAGGAGCGACTGCACGTAGGCGAACATGTCTTGCTGCGCCGGAGTCCGCCCGCTGGCTGTAAACGCATTCTGCGCGTCTCCGGGGAAACCTCCCGGAAAATCATGCCGGTTATCAGGATCGTTGCCACCCGGCAGACCGATCTCATCGCCGGAATAAATCTGCGGAATTCCACGCATGGTCAGCAGGAGCGAGAATGCGGCCTTGAGCTTTGCCGGATCGCTCCCGTTATCGCTGACGAAGCGGCTGTCATCGTGATTGCCAAAGAAGGTGACCAGCATCTCCGGATGCGGATAGAGATCGTCATGCCGAAGTATGTCAACGATCTCCTTCATCGGCTCACCCTTGATGATGACCGCGCGCAGAATGTTGCAGAGAGGAAAGTCAAATACCGTCGCCAGACCTGAATCGATGCCATCGAACTGCTTGCGGCCCCCTTCAAAGAACGCGGTGATGGTGGAGTCGGGGTCGGCCACTTCCCCAACATCGTTCAGGTGTGGATACACCTTGAGCAGGCGCTCATGCCATCCGCTCCAGAATTCGCGCGTTGAATACGGGAATGTATCCAGCCGGAATCCATCCAGTTGCGCGATCTCGGTCCACCACATCGCATTCTGTGCAAGGTAGAGTCCAAGTCGCGGATCGTCATTGTTGAGGTCCGGAAGCTTATCGGCGAACCAGCCCTCCAGCGTATCGCGGTATTCGCGCGGCGTGGCGTGCGGGTCGGCCAACCCGTTGAAGGAATACGATGGCGACCGGTGATGCTCTGGAGTTCCGTGCAGCCACGCCGGTGTCGGAGGGTCGTTCGCCCACCGGTCTTTCGGCCCGGTGTGATTCGCCACATAGTCGATCAACACTTTCATCCCCATCTTATGCGCGTCGGCAACCAGTTGCTGGTACTCCTCCATGCTTCCCATGTGTTCGTCGACCGCATAAAAGTCGACGACGTGGTACCCGTGATAGTCGGAGTCGGTATTTTTCCAGATCGGCGTCAGCCAGAGCGTGTTGACCCCCAGGTCGTGGAGATAGCCGAGATGTTCGCGAATTCCACGCAGGTCGCCCCCATGCCATGCCTTGGGATTGCTGCGGTCATACATTCCTGTCGATCCCGCTGGCTGGTCGTTGGAGGGATCGCCATCCGCGAAGCGGTCAGGCATGATCAGGTAAATGACGTCGTCACGATTAAAACCTTCGAAGTTTCCTTTGATTTCCTTGCGTGTCCAGAGCGGCAACTCCAGAGTCGTCGATCCGGCTGCGGTTGCCAGCCGTAAAGTCACTTTTCCATCTTTCGACGGAGACGACGTTTTCAGATGCGCCCGATGTCGGGATTGCGCCTGCGCCTTCAGACGAAGATGCACAAAGAGGTAGTGTCCGTTGGCCGAACCCTCCGAGTCCATGACGCTGGCTTCGGTGCTCTTGCTTTCCACCCGGGCGCCCTTCAGGTTTTCACCCGTGAGCAACAGCGTAACTTCGGGGGTGTAGTTGACCCACCAGTTGGGGGGCTCGATTTTGCTAACGACCGGAGCTCCGGCCGCGCCTTGAGGGGCGCGCTGTGAGAGCGCGGGCGCGAGGAACAGGCAGCACTGAAACGTCAGCGACAGCGCGATAAGACGAGCGTTCTTCATGGCAGTCCCCGCCCCACGGTGGGCAAAAACAAGCGGTATTAGACAAAGAATAGCTCAGGAATTCCTGCCGCGCGAAGCAGGGTTGAAAGCGGGGAACGATGCGCGTTCCCCGCCCCGACGAATGGTTCAGAAAGTGATCCGCACCGCCAATTGCAACTCACGAGCGGAAGAGAAACGGGTTGAGGCGGTCCCGGGATTCGCAACCGTGCTCAGTGCGTTGGTCTGGAAGCTCGAATTGGTGAATTGTGGCGTGTTCAGCAGGTTGAAGTAATCGCCGCGGAACTCCAGCTTGAACCGGTCGATGGCGAAGTCCTTCATCATGCCCGAATCCCAGGTGTGGTAGCCGGGGCCATAAAATGCATTCCGCCCCAGCGTGCCCGGCCGAGTGTAAACGCCCGTTCCATTGGTAGGCGGCGCGGAAAAATCTCCGTTTATTATGCCCTTGCCATCGGAATGGTCGATGCTCGCGCTAACCGGCCCGACAACGTCGGGACGGTCCTGCGGAGTACCGTTGACGTATAGGTCAATCGGCGTGCCGGTTTGCAAAGTGACAATGTTGTTCCACTGCCACCCTCCCAGGACGTAATCCAGCGGGGTCGCCCATCCTGAGCCGAACTGCTTGCCTTTCCCGAACGGGAGTTCGTAAATCGAGCCGAACGTAAACACATGACGGATGTCCTGGTCCGCGTTTCCCTTGTTGTACTGCAACAGCGGATTTCCGTTCTGGTCGATAAAGATTCGCCCGCCACCGCCGGTCGTACCGCCCGCAAAAGCCGAATTTGAGTTGTCGATGGTGTGGGACCACGTGTATGCGCTCCGGAACGTGAAGCCTTTCGAGAGCCTGCGCTGCACGCTGGTCTGTAGCCCATTGTAGGTGCCGCTGCCGATGTAACCGTATTCGTTGACGGATCCTCCCAGACCGGACCAGTACGATGTCCCGGTGCCATTGAGGATAGGATTGTTCGCATTGAAGGCGGTTGCCAGATTACTCATCTTCGTGCCGACGTAGGCCAGATCCCACACTGTGCTCGAACTCAACTGGCGTTCGAACTGCACGTTCCATTGCTGCACGCGGGAATTCTTACTGTTGCTAGGGTAGTAAATGACGCTCACATTCGTAGGATCGGCGATGTTGACAGTGTTAACCGCCGGAGGCAACGCACCGGTCGCCTGCAGCCAGTTATTGTTAATCGGGATGTACGGCGGGCCGCCGGGAATCTGTCCGCTCAGAGTGATACGAAAACCCGCCTGACTCAGAGTCGAGCAATTGCTGTTGAAACCGGGGCAAGCCTCGTAGCTCGAGACCCCGTTAAAATCCGGGTTGTTGCTCAATTGTTCGCCAACACCGCCGCGATCAAGATAGTAGAAGATGCCGTAGCCGCCGCGCAGAATCGTCTTGCCGTTTCCAAATATGTCGTAGGCAAATCCGAGACGTGGCGCCCAGTCGTTCTTGTCGGTCTTGATCAGGCTTCTTCCCACTGCATTTGGGCCTCCTGGAATAATCAGCGATCCGTTGCAGTCGGCAGGGGTCGTGGCGCAATCGGCTGGATCCGTAATCGTCGGATTGAAGTTCGATTGCAGGTTGTGAACCTCGTAAGGCCAGGTGTACAGGTCGTACCGGATACCCAGGTTCAGCGTGAGGCGGCTGCTTACGTGCCAGTCGTCCTGCGCGAAGTAACCGGTTTCCCAGCTGCGCGTCTGGTACAGACCATTGAACTGGCCGATCTCGTAATCCGGGAACCCCGCCAGCACCTCGGAAGCCTCGTACCCGGTGAACCGCCCCGTGCCTGGGTAACTCAATCCACCCAGAACGAAGTAGCCCTTGGCATCGTTCCCTTGCACGAAGTTGAGTTCCCGTTTTCCGACCGTGCCTCCGAACTTGAACACATGCCGGCCGTGGCTATAAGAAAGCGAATCGGTAAACTGGTAGAGCTTCTGCGGGACGTTGTAAGGTCCGCCGTCGCCCTGATAGTCGAGTTCCGGGTTGCCGTTGCCTCCAATCAAGACTTGGCCTCCCAGTAGCGGAGTCGGGTTTGCGCCCGGGATGCCGATCGCCGCCCCGAGTGCCTGGTTGATGTTGGGAGGGTTGTAACCGTAAGTCGAACTGAGCCAGCCGAAGCGGAATTCGTTGACGATGTTTGCTCCAAATGTGCGCGTGTAACCAATCGCAAATCCCTTGGCATGGTCGATGTTGTCACCCGAACCAAATCCTGACGGGCAGCAGGCACCGAGACTGTTGGTGACTGTGAAATCGTCATGCGCGTAGCTGTAGCGGAAAAAGAACTGGTCCTTCTGCGAAGCATTAAAGTCAGCGCGGATATCGTAGTCGTCGAAGTTTCGGACCTGCTGGCGTTCGGTTACATAGTTGTTCTGCACCGCGTTAGCCACGTTCGGCAGGGGGAACGTCTGCAGGTATTTCAATCCTACAGGGTTCGGGTTGCCGATAATATTCGTCGCCGTCGTCCCATTCCAGCCAAACGGCAGACAAGTTGTGGGATCCCAAATGTATCCGTTGTTCGCCGGTGCGTCGGTGCAGAAAGCGGGAACGGTGGTCAGCGTTGTGCCCAGAAACTCACTGAAATTCCCCGTCCTCATCAATGCGGTCGGCACGGTATCGGTTTCGACGCCGTTCGGTTGATCCTGACGGCGGCCTTGATAGTCGCCAAACGCAAACAGCTTGTTCTTCCAGATTGCCCCACCCAGAGTGCCGCCGAACTGCGCCTGGCGGAAGACAATCGGTCCCGGGTTGCCGTTTGGATCGTAATCGTGGGCCTCTCCGAAGCCGCTGCGGCGGAAAAGGAAAGCCGAACCGTGCAGGGCATTCGTCCCCGACTTGATGCTTGTCTCCACGATCGCGCCACCACCGCGCCCGTACTCGGCAGTCGCCACACTGGTATTGATACGAAATTCCTGAATCGCTTCGGCGGGCGGGAAGAAGATGATGGTGTTCACCAGGGCGTCGTTATTGTCGACGCCATCAAGGATGTAGTTGTTGGCTTGCGGACGCAAACCGTTCGCGGACAGCGCCGCGCCACCAGTTTCAGAATTGCGGAAGGTCTCGGAGTTCGTTCCGGATCCGCCGCCGGAAGCCTCATCTCCGTATGCGCCTCGAGTTACGCCCGGAGCCAGCAACGCCAGCTGGGTGAAGTTCCGGCCATTCAATGGAAGTTCAGTCACTTCGCGGCCCTGGATAACTTCACCGGTGCTGGAAGTCGCTGTGTCGACCAGCGGCACGTCTCCGCTGACATCGACCGTCGTACTGGCCGAGCCCGTTTCCAACTTCAAGCTGATTTCCAACACCTGCGAAACCTGGAGGGTGAAGTCGGCTCCGGAAGTCTTGAATCCTGTCTGCGCCACGTCCACGTGGTATTTCCCGATTGGCAACGCATTAAACACATACGCTCCCGTGTCGTTCGTTTTCGCCGTGAGTACGCGTCCCGTTCCAGTATCGGTGACCGTCACCGTAGCGCCGGATACCACCGCGCCGGTTGGGTCAGTGATCGTTCCGATGAGTCGGGCAGTATCGGTCTGGGCGAATACAACCCCAGCCATGCACAGGACTAAAACCAGCACCACAAAGAAGTTGCTCTTCATACTTCCTCCAATTAGGGGACCGCGGGAGATGACGTCGTTCTGCACTGCGCTTCCAATTTGACTTTTGACTTGTTTCGGCTTCGATAGAATTCTTGCGCGTTCCGCAACCGGCTGGCGCACAAAACCCAAACCGAACCGGTTTAGCGAGCATGTTGTAGTGCAAAGCGCATCGAGCCGGACGTTTCACTAGGTTTTTAAACGGTTACTGGAGTAAAATGCCTCTGTTGCAACACGATACGATTCCCTGTTACATCAGTGTTAAATGGCTGTCACTCGCACTTTCGCCGCCGGACCGGAGCAGTTCTTCCAACAAATAGATCAGATTATTAAAAGCCATAGTCTCCGCGGTTCGGAATCCCTCTGCAAGCTGCTTCAATACCTGGCAAAGCAGTCCCTCTACCATCCCGACGCGCCCCTCAAGGAGTACCAGATTGCCACCGAAGTCTATGGCCGCCACGCGGACTTCGATCCCCAGTCCGACTCCACAATCCGCGTGCAAGCCGGGCGTCTTCGCCTGAAGTTGGCTGAATATTACGCCGGCGAGGGGGCGACCGACCCGATCGTGGTCAGGATTCCGAAAGGCAGCTACCACCTGGTATTCGAGCCCAGGCAGATTCCAGCGCAGCCGCAGGCGGTGCCGTCCCGGGAGATCCCTCCGCCCGCGTCGGTGGTTGCCCCCGTGCCCGCGCAGTGGCGGATCGCGGTTATCGGACTGCTCGCTTGCCTGATCGTCGCGCTGGTTATGTTGGGCAGCCTACTCTGGACACATAAACAGGCCGACGCCGCCCCCACCCCGATCTCGGTTCGACCAGCCTCCGGGCCGCTCGCTCAATTCTGGAGACCCTTCCTCTTGGGCGCTGAAGAGCCTTGGGTCATCTTCAGCAATGCCGCGTTCATCGGGCGTCCCGAGACGGGCATGCGATATTACAACTCGCGTCAGGATTCCAAGGCTACCGTCTACGACCACTACACCGGCGTGGGCGAGGTGCTCGCCGTCCACTCGCTCGATGACGTGTTTGCCTCTCTGGGTCGAAAAATCCGCGTCAAGCGCGGCAGCCTGTTCTCGCTCGACGATGCCAACGACGCAAACCTGATCTTCGTCGGCTCGCCGTCCGAAAATCTCTCCCTCCTCGACATTCCTGGCACCCAGGAATTCGTCTTCCAAAGGGTCGCGTCCGGAGTCCGCAAGGGGGATCTGTCCATCGTCAGCCGCCATCCCAAGCCGTCGGAGGTGAGCAGTTACCTCGCCAGCCCCTCCAGCGCCCCGTTGACAGAAGACTATGCTGTCATCGGATTGGTGCCCGGAATGGGTCCCGGCCGCTACGTCATGATTCTCGCTGGAACGACTACCTTTGGAACGCAAGGCGCAGTCGATTTTGTTTCCCGCCCCGACGCAGTCGAAAAACTCTTGCAGGAAATGCCGGGTTCAACTTCTGAGATGAAACCCTTCGAAGCTCTCGTCCGAGTGAAAATCGCCCGCGGCGTGCCCCTCGACACCGAACTGGTGGCCGTGCGGCCACGCTGACTTTCGGGTAGTCGCCGCGCGCGTCCGACGCCATCGCAACTTACGATTCAGGACTTGGCGGCCACGGCATTCCCCGGAAACGACCCGCTCGGTTGCCGTGCATCGTAAAGATCTTCCACACGCTGCGTCAGCATCGCCGCCAGAAGAAAAAAAACGCCGCCCGCCACGACAGCCGACAGCCGGTTATTGTTCAGCAGGTGCCCCATTACCCACCCGAAAACCAGCGATGCGGTGATCTCCGGAATCACGATGAAAAAATTGAAGATTCCCATGTACACGCCGGTTTTCCCGTGCGGCAGCGATCCCGCCAGAATGGAGTAAGGCATCGAAAGCGTGCTCGCCCACGCGATCCCGACCCCGGTCATCGAGAGCAGGAGCAAGTACTTGTCGTGGATCACCGCCACCGAAAGCAGTCCAAGTCCACCGCAGATCAGGCACAGAGTATGGGTGGTTTTGCGTCCGTAAAGACGAGCCAGCGTAGGCAGCACAAAAGAAAACCCGAAACACACCAGCGAGTACATCCCAAAGCAAACGCCCGCCCACTCCGCGCCCGCCGAATACAAAGGAGAACTCGTGTCAGGAGCGCCGAACACATTGCGTGCCACCGCCACCGGAAAATAAAGCCACATGCAGAACAGTCCCATCCACGTGCAGATTTGCACCCAAGCCAGTTGCCGCATGGTCCGCGGCATTTCGCGGATGGACAGAAGAATCTCCCGTGCGCTCGCCGCCAGCCCCGAGTGCTCGGATTTTTGCCTTTGAAACTCGGCCAGATTGTCCGGCGGATATTCCTTGGTTGTAAAAATCGTCCACAGCACCGCGCCCAGAAACGCCACCGCTCCAATGTAAAAGGAAAGACGCACAGTGAACGGGATCGCACTCCCGGCGGTATTCGTCTGAAAGTGAAAGAAATTTGTCAGCAGGTAAGGCAGAGCCGACGCCACCACCGCGCCCAGCCCGATAAACAAACTCTGCATCGCGAACCCGCGTGTGCGCTGAAACTCGGGCAGCAGATCGGCCACGAAGGCCCGGAACGGCTCCATGCTGATGTTGATGCACGCATCCAGCACCCACAGCAGCCCCGCCGCCATCCACAGCGCGGAACTGCGCGGCATCAGGATCAGCGCCGCCGAACTCAGAATCGCCCCGGCCAAAAAGTAAGGACGACGCCGTCCCAGCGGTCCCCACGTGCGATCGCTGGCATGCCCGATAATCGGCTGCACAATCAACCCCGTCAACGGCGCGGCCAGCCACAGAATCGGAATCTGATCCGCCCGCGCTCCGAGGTATTCGTAGATGGCGCTCATGTTCGCCATCTGCAATCCCCAGCCAAACTGGATGCCCAAAAAGCCGAAGCTCATGTTCCAGATCTGCCAGAATGTGCGCGGTGGTTTATCCATGGATTCTTTCCTGGCTCATTTCCGTTCTCACGCCGTCGGCGGGCATTATAACGCTGCCATGAGTTCGACTCTGCTCGGTCTTATCATCGGGGCCTTCACGGAATGATTACAGCCGCGCCGTCGATCCCATCGTTCTTCACCGCAGCCAGCGCCTCATTCGCCTGGTCCAGCGTAAATGTGGTCACCTTCGGCTTGAGCTGGATATCCGCGGCCAGCTTGAGAAAATCGCGCGCATCGGCGCGCGTCATATTGGCGACGCTGCGAATCTGCCGCTCGCCCCAAAGCAGCTTGTCGTAATCGAACTCCGGCATGCGATCGAGATGGATGGCGTTGATGGCTACCACTCCGCCCTTGTGCAAAGACGAAAGCGCCGCGACCACAACATCTCCACTCGGCGCGATCAGCCAGTTTGCGATGCGAAGCCCCTCTGGTCGATACATAAACCGGACAGCGCCACGACCGCAGCACCTCGATCGCCAGGCTCGCGGATGCGCCGAAGCCAAATAGGCCAACCTTTTCTCCCGGCTGCACTCCCGCGACGCGCAGGCTGCGAAAGCCGATAATCCCCGCGCACAGCAGCGGAGCCGCTCGAACCGGATCGAGAGCCGCCGGCAGCGGAAACACAAAATCCCAGTCGGCAATCGCAAACTCCGCATAGCCACCGTTGACGTCGTAGCCCGTGAAAGTTGGAGAATCGCAAAGATTTTCAAGATCGTGCCGGCAGTACCAGCACTCGCCATCCGTCGCGCCCAGCCAACTCACGCCCACGCGAGAACCCACCCGCAGGCCGCTGGTGCCTCCACTCAGAACTCCGCCCACGATTTGATGGCCCGGAATCAGCCCAGGACGCTTGAACGGCAGCTCCCCCTCGACGATATGGAGATCGGTTCTGCAAACGCCACACGCCAGCACACGCAGCAACACCTGTCCAGGGCCTGGTTCTGGTCGAGCCACATCCTCGATACCAAGCGGACGATCCGCAATCTTACCGGGAGCACGAAGAACGGCTGCTTTCATCCCCCTAGCATAGTCATCCGGCAGTAAACACACTAGACCCGATGGTCGGATCCAATGCGATCAGTCGAATATTTAAGCCTGTCTCAGGGCCCGAATCGACTTTCGCCGGATTTCAGAACTCCCCGGACACGCACGCACCCAAGAAGGTCGTACTTCTTCAATCTGACTTCTGACTTCTGCCTTGATTTCTGACTTCTTCATTGATTTTCCGATCTGATAATCTCAAATTCCCGTGTCCATCCCTGCCGCCTACGTTCCCGCCGCTTGCAGCCTGACGGCCGTCGGAGTCTGGGGAGCCAGCGACTTTCTGGGAGGAGTCGGTGCCCGCCGCGCCAACGTCTTTCTATTTACATCGATTGTCCATCTGAGCGGCATGGTGCTCGCCGGAACACTCGCGCTCATCCTGGGTTCGCCCTTTCCCGCCGGCCACAGCATTCTCTGGTCGCTCATGGCCGGCGCGGCGGGAGGCTCTGCGCTCGCCGTCTTTTATCGCTCGCTGGCTCGCGGACAGATGGGACTGATCGCGCCCGTGGCCGCTGTTCTCAGCGCCGCCATTCCCGCCCTGCTTACCGCCTTTTCGGAAGGTATTCCCCATCGCCGCCAACTGCTCGGCTTCCTGCTCGCAGGCGTCGGAGTCTGGCTCATTTCGCGAACCGAAAAGACAGCAGACACAATCGGCGGCGAGCAAGGGGAAAATGAGACTCGTCCCAGGGGCTTGGGAATGGCCGTCCTCGCCGGTTGCGGGTTTGCCGGCTTTTATCTTTGTATTCACCGGGCGGGCAACGGCTCTCCATTGTGGCTTTCCATCTGGTCCCGTCTGGCTTCCTTAACCGTGACGATGGCATTTGTAATTATTGGCCGCCAGTTTCGCTCCGTGCCACGATCCGTTGTCGGGATCGCCGTCGCCGCCGGCATCCTCGATATCAGCGGAAGCGTGGTGTTTGTGCGCGCCTCGCAACTGGGACGCCTCGACAGTGCCGTCTTTTTAAGTTCCCTGTATCCCGTCGTGACGGTCATTCTGGCCCGCATCTTTCTCCACGAACATTTCAGCCGCACCCGCACCTTAGGCATGTTCGCCGCTCTCGCTGCCGTTCCTTTAATTGCCGGTTAATGCCACCGTGGTCCAGGTGGCGTGACCACATCGAGGGCCGGCCGCACGGAGACACCAAAGTTGACCGCGAACGAGAGCTCCTGACATCGACATTCTTTGACTGTTAAGCTTTCCCCGTGCCCCTGCTCGAAGTCCGCAACCTGACTAAGATTTTCGATCTCTCGGAATCGCCATTTGGTAGCCGTCCCTCCGCCGGGACTAGCAAAGAAGTCCGAGCCGTCGATGACGTTTCTCTGGAGATTCAGCAGGGCGAAACTCTGGGCCTGGTGGGCGAATCCGGTTCCGGCAAGAGCACGCTTGGACGCCTCATCCTCCGCCTGATCGAACCCACATCCGGCAGCGTCGTTTTCGAGGGCGCCGAAGTACTGAAGACCAGCGGCCCGCAATTGCGCCGCCTGCGCCGCGACATGCAGATCATTTTCCAGGATCCCTTCGGTTCGCTCGACCCGCGCTTCCGCGTTGAAGACGTCCTCGCCGAGCCTCTGATTATCCACGAGCACCTGAGTCGCGATGCCCGCCGCCGCCGCGTGGCCGAACTCCTCCGTGCCGTCGGAATGGATGAATCCGCCATGTCACGCTATCCCCACGAATTTTCCGGAGGCCAGCGCCAGCGCATCGGCATCGCGCGCGCCCTCGCTCTGCACCCGAAGTTCGTAGTCGCCGACGAACCTGTTTCCGCTCTCGACGTCAGCGTGGGAGCCCAGATAGTCAATCTGCTTCAGGCACTCCAGCGCGAATTCGGACTCACCTACCTCTTCATCTCTCACTCCATGCCGGTCGTGCGCTACCTCTCGTCCCGCATCGCCGTCATGTATCGCGGCAAGATCGTAGAGATCGGGAGCTCTGAACAGATCACCACCCACCCGCAGCACGCCTACACAAAAAGCCTGCTAGCCGCCACTCCGGAAATCGCCGCCTCGTAACAATTTGCCGTTGTTTCATTCCTCCCGCGTAATTACAATGCCGTGATCTCCGCGTAAAGAGGATCACCCCATGGCCGCCGCCGAAGTCATACCCCCTCCACAACAACCCGCTGGACTCTCCGAACCGCAGCGCCTGATCGACACCTTCGTCGCGCCCAGCAAGGCCTTCACCGATTTGCGACGGAACTCCATGTGGTGGGCTCCCTTTCTGCTGATCGTCATCGTCTCGATTCTCTTCGTCACCGTGGTCGATCAGAAGATCGGCTTTCGCAAGGTCCTCGACAACATTATTCAACAGCAGCCCAAACAAGCCGAACGTCTCGAGAGCATGCCGTCGGATCAGCGCGAAAGCGTCCTGCGAAAGCAGACCGCTTTCACGAAGGGCATTTCCTACACCGTTCCCCTCATTGGACTCATCGTCTACGCAGTTCTCGCTGGCGTCTTCTTTGCAACGCTCAAGCTGGCGGCCAATGCGGACATCCGATTCGGCCCCATGTACGCCGTGATCGTCTATTCCAGGATGCCCGAGCTATTGCGCGCACTCCTCGCCACCTTATCAATCCTTGCCGGAGTCAGCACCGATTCCTTCAACATCGAAAATCCGGTCGCCTCCAATGCCGGATATTTCATCGACCCCAGCGGTTCCGCCGTTCTGCGCGCTCTTCTCACGCCACTCGACGTTTTCACCCTATGGGCTCTCGCTTTGGTTGCGATCGGCATATCCTGCATCAGCAACGTCAAGCGCGGCACCGCGTTCGCGGTCGTATTCGGGTGGTTCGCCCTCTACATCCTCGGCAAGGTTGGCTGGGCCGCGATATTTTCATGACGTCGCCGAAAAACTGAAATGCATACCGCGGACGTTGTCCTCATAGGCGGAGGGATTGTCGGGTCCAGCATCGCCTATCACCTGGTCGCCGCCGGTTGCCGAAACGTTCTCCTGCTCGAGCGCGAAACTTCGCAGGGCAAAGGTTCCACCGGCAAAAGCATGGGCGGAGTCCGCGCTCAGTTTTCCACTCCCGTCAACATCCAGATGTCGCTCTATTCGATTCCCTTCTACGCCACTTTCGAGGAACGGCTCGGCTACCCGTGCGACTACCGTCCCCAGGGATATTTGTTTTGTGCGACCAACGAAAAGCACCTCGCCTACCTGCGCGCGAATTACGAAAAGCAGGTTGCCATGGGATTAAGAAATGTGCGCCTCATGTCTGGCGACGAGATCCGCGGCATGTTCCCGCAAATGCGCGGCGACGACATCGTCGGTGGAAGTTTCTGCTCGACCGACGGCTTCGTCGATCCCTACAGCGCCATGATCGGATTCATGACGTGGACCAGCGACCATGGCGCCACACTCTGGAAAAGTGCGACCGTCGAATCGATCAAGCGACGAGACGGAAGCGAACCTCGATTTGAAATTTCAACCACGCGCGGCCCGGTGGCGACGCCGACCGTAGTGAACTGCGCCGGACCATGGGCCTCCGGGATCGCAAGCATGGTGGGCATCCAATTACCGGTTCGACCGCTGCGCCGGATGCTCGTTCCCACCGAGCCTTTCGACCAGTTTCCGAACACCGCTCCCATGATCATCGATATGTCGAACGGCTTTCACTTCCGCCCCGAGAGCCGCGGATTCCTGCTGGCCTGGAACGACCCTGAAGAAACACCGGGCTACAAGACAGATTTCGAACCGGCCTTCCTGGAAAAGATCCTGACCCGAGCCGCCGGCCGCGTACCCGTTTTTGAGAATCTGGCCGTCAATCCCAAGCGAGCATGGGCCGGACTCTACGAAATGACGCCCGATCATCATCCAATCCTGGGCGAGTCTCCCGACGTACCGGGTTTTTTCTTCGCCAACGGTTTCAGCGGCCACGGCGTGATGCACGCTCCCGCCACCGGAAAAATTCTCAGCGACTTGATTCTGTCTGGCCGTACGGACCTGATCGACGCGTCGCTGCTCAATTATTCCCGCTTTGCGGAAGGACGAATGATTCATGAGAGCGCTGTGCTGTAGAGTTCTCAGTTCTAAGTTCCCAGTTGTCAGTTGCCGGTAAACAGTTCTTAGTAACCGGGCAACTTGATTCTCACTGGGAACTGCGAACTGGGAACTACAACTCCAGTTCGAAGTCCCGACTCAGAACGCTCGAACCTCTCCCAAGGAGAAAAACATGTCCATGTTCGGCCTCATCGAATATCCCGACGCCAGCCCGGAAGTGCGCGCCGTCTATGACGACATCATGGCGACGCGAAAAACCGATTGGATCAATAATTTCTGGAAGGCGATCGCGCATGATCCGGCGACCCTGAAACGCACATGGGAGAGCATCAAGCAAATCATGGCGCCGGGTGCGCTCGACCCGCTGACAAAAGAACTGGTATACGTCGCGGTCTCGGTGACCAATCAGTGCGACTACTGCATCGCGTCGCACACGGCTTCAGCGAAGAATAAAGGAATGACCGACGCCCAGTTCAAGGAACTGATGGCGGTCGTCGGTATGGCGAACGAAACCAATCGGCTGGTCGCAGGCTACCAGGTCGAGATCGACGAGCGCTTTCAGCCGCCTCTTAAATAATTGTGCGGCGCGCTAATGCCAGTAGTTTCGCGGCGCACCGGACAACCCTGCGATTCGCATTTCTTCCTTTCTGCAAAGTTCTATAATCGGTCGCATCGAACTGGAGAGGTGAGAATGGCGCAGATGACGATGATCCCGGTTGCAACCCATGGCTTTTACGTGGATGGGAAGTGGCTGGAAGAAGGTGACATCGTCGACGTTCGTGCTCCTTACGATGGCTCCGTCATTGCCCGTGTCTACCAGGGACGCCGTGAACATGCCGAGGCTGCCATTGCCGCCTCCGTAAAGGCTTTCGGAACTACGCGCCGCCTGCCCGCGTTCGAACGCCAGCGCGTTCTGCGTCGCATCGCCGACGGGATTCACGATCGCAGGGACGAATTTTCCCGCACGCTTGCGCACGAAGCCGGCAAGCCAATTAAGAGCGCCCGCACCGAAGTGGAGCGCGCCGTCTTCACTTTCAACGTTGCGGCCGAGGAAACGGTCCGCGGCTACGGCGAATATTTACCGCTCGACTGGCAGCAATCGACCGCTGGCCGCTGGGGAATCGTGAAGCGCTTTCCGATCGGTCCGGTAGCAGGCATCACGCCCTTCAACTTTCCGCTCAACCTGGTCGCTCACAAAGTCGCTCCGGCCATTGCCGCCGGATGCTCCATAATTCTCAAGCCGGCCCCGCAGACTCCCCTCAGTTCGCTCCTTCTCGCCGAGGTCATTCAACAAGCGGGCTGGCCGGACGGCGGTTTTAATGCCGTGCTCCTTTCCAACGAAGACGCCGGTCTTCTCGTCACTGATGATCGCATCAAGCTCATCACCTTCACCGGCAGCACAGAGGTCGGCTGGGCCATTAAGAACAAGGCGGGCAAGAAAAAAGTAGCGCTCGAACTGGGGGGCAACTCCGGCGTCATCGTCCACAGCGATGCCGACCTCGCCTACGCCGCCGACCGCTGCATTACCGGAGCTTTCTCTTATGCAGGCCAGGCATGTCTTTCCGTGCAGCGCATTCTCGTCGAGCAATCGGTCTGCGGAAAATTTATCGAATTGCTCCTCGCCGGCGTCGGCAAACTGAAACTCGGCGACCCGCTCGACGAAACCACCGACCTCGGACCGATGATCCGCGAGAGCGACGCACTCCGCGCCTACGACTGGGTGCACGAGGCCGTGCGCGGCGGTGCGCGACTGCTTTGCGGCGGACATCGCCTCGGCTCTTTGCTCGAACCGACCGTTCTGACCGGCACCAAGCCCGGCATGAAAGTAAATTGTCAGGAGATTTTCGCCCCCGTCGTGACGGTCGAACCCTATACCGACTTCGCCAGCGCGCTCAAGCAGATCAATAATTCTCCCTACGGTCTGCAGGCCGGACTATTTACGCGCGACGCCAAGCTCATCTTCGACGCCTACAACGAACTCGAGGTAGGAGGCCTCATCGTTGGCGATGTCCCCACCTTCCGGGTCGACCACATGCCTTATGGCGGCGTCAAGGATTCCGGACTCGGCCGGGAAGGATTGCGTGACGCCATCCAGGAAATGACCGAACCCAAACTGCTGGTCATGAATCTGCGTTGAAGAGAACCCTCGACAACATCAAATTTGTCGAGGGATGGACGTAACTGTGATTAAATTTGATTAATGTTTTTGTTGCAATATTCAACGGATATTCCCAGACACGGCATTCACTGGGATTTAGAAAAAAGAAAACGTTACTGCTCTATTCCCAAACGTTACTCGACTGTTATACATTCGATGTTTCAAAGGTCGTGCGTCACACAACACCGTGACGTGATTCCCTAACCTGGTTAGCCCGGGAGCCCGAGGAAAACGCTCCCCTATTACAGACGCAATTATTCAATGCAGATTTTTCCGCGCAGTACTAATGCGATGTCGAGGGCCTCGCTGTTCGGCGCGGTCTTCCTCGTTGCCGCGCTGTTCTGGGTCTTGATGCAGGTCCAGCGGTCGCCCTATATCACCTACGCCGGAGTGCGGAAGTCCCAGCCCGTTCCCTTCAGCCACCAGCATCACGTCGCGGGATTGGGTATCGACTGCCGCTACTGTCACACGTCGGTGGAGACCTCAAGCTTCGCCGGCATCCCGCCCACCAAAACGTGCATGAACTGCCACTCGCAGATCTGGACGAACGCCGCCATGTTGGAACCGGTGCGCTCCAGTTACCGGACCGGCACTTCTCTCCAGTGGACGCGCGTCAACCAGTTGCCCGACTTCGTTTACTTCAATCACAGCGTTCATGTGACCAAGGGTGTCGGCTGCAACGAATGCCACGGTCCCGTCGACCAGATGCCCCTCATGTATCAGGAAGCATCCCTGCAAATGGAGTGGTGCCTCAGTTGCCACCGCGCGCCCGAGAAACATCTCCGTCCGCGCGATCAGGTGTTCAACATGCGCTATCAGCAGCCGTCATCATCGTTGCCGGTTCAGATCGATGGCGCCAGCTTCACCGATCAGGATTCACTGGGCGCGGCGCTCGTCAAGAAGTACCAGCTCCGCACGGTAAAAGACATCACCAGCTGTAGCACGTGTCATCGTTAGGCGACGTTGCATTTCCGGAGCAGGAGTTGAAACCGCTGGCTACGAAGATGGAAGACGCGAACCTTAAATCGAAGCGCGAAGACGTTTGTCCCGGCAAAAAAGAGTTGGCTACGCTGGACCTGGCAACCGTTCAGCAGCAACTCGAGCAAACCAGGGGACCCGAATACTGGCGCAGTCTCGAAGAACTCGCCGGATCGCAGGAATTCCGCGAGATGATGCACCGTGAATTCCCCAAGGGTGCATCGGAGTGGCTCGACTCCGTTTCCCGCCGCGGCTTCCTGCAACTGATGGGCGCTTCGCTCGCCATGGCGGGCATGACCGGCTGCACCAAGCTCCCGATCGAGGAAATCGTCCCTTACGTTCGCCAGCCCGAACAAGTCATTCCCGGCCGCCCGATGTTCTACGCCACCGCCTTCACGCTCAGCGGATACGGCAATCCACTGCTGGTCGAAAGCCATCTCGGCCGTCCCACCAAGATCGAAGGCAACAGCCTGCATCCCGCGAGCCTCGGCGGTACCGATATATTCGCGCAAGCCTCCATCCTCGGAATGTACGATCCCGACCGTGCGCAAGCCACCACGCATCTCGGTGATGGGGATTCGTGGGCTGCGTTCGTCAACGATCTTAAAGGCCCGCTCACTGTCCAAAAGGCATTTGGAGGCGTGGGCATTCGCATTCTTACACCCACCCTTTCGTCCCCCACATTGAAAGACCAGATGCACGCTTTGCTCGCGATGTACCCGCAAGCCAAGTGGCATGTCTACGAGCCGGTCAACCGCGACAACGTCCTCGAGGGATCAAAGATCGCCTTCAGCGAACCGGTCGAGACGCGCTACGACTTCGCCAAGGCTGACGTGGTTGTTTCGCTCGACGCCGACTTCCTCTACGCAGGCTTCCCCGGGAACACGCGCTACATCCGCGACTTCGCCAGCAGGCGAAATCCGGACAGTGGCAACATGAGCCGCCTCTACGTCATCGAGAGCTCGCCAAGTTCGACCGGCGCGAAGGCGGATCATCGCTTGCCGGTGCGGGCTTCCGCTTTGATGAGTCTGCTCAGCGAGCTCATGTTTGACTTCAACGGCACCACGGGACGTGAGATGGGCACCGTGGGAGACCTCGCCCCTGAAGAGGGCGGTAAAGCGGCGACGTCATTCCTGACCGCCCTTGGCAAAGATCTCGGTGCGCACCGCGGGACGAGCATCATCCTGGCTGGGGATCACCAGCCTCCGCAGGTTCATGCGTTCGTGCATGTGCTCAACCAGGTGCTGGGCAATATCGGTAAAACCGTCTTCTATACCGATCCTGTCAACGCGAATCCGGTCAATCAGACCGAGTCCCTCCGTGACCTGGTCTCCGACATGCGCGCCGGAAAAGTCGATCTGCTCGTCATCATGGGCGGCAATCCGGTTTACGACGCGCCCGTCGATCTCGGTTTTGCCGACGCGCTCAAGAATTCCAAAGTCGCCCAGCGAGTCTACCTCGGCCTCTACCAGAATGAGACCGCGCAATTCTGCCATTGGAACATAAACGAAGCGCACTACCTCGAAGCTTGGAGCGATACCCGCGCTTACGACGGAACCGTCAGTCTCGTTCAGCCTCTGATCGCTCCTTTATATAGCGGCAAGAGCGCGCACGAACTGCTTTCGACTCTCATGGGAGAGCCCGACGCGACCGGCTACGACATTGTTCGCGGCTACTGGCAGAAACAGCATACTGGCGCGGATTTCGAAGCCTGGTGGCGCAGAACTTTGAATGACGGATTCATTGCAGGCTCAGCCTACGCACCGAAACAGGTTGCTCTCAAACTCGGGGCCCTCCCCGCTTCTGCAAAAGCCGACTCGAACACTCTCGAAGTAAACTTCCGTCGCGATCCCTCCGTCTACGACGGCCAATTCTCCAACAACGGCTGGCTGCAGGAATTACCCAAGCCCATGTCGAAGCTGACCTGGGACAACGCCATCCAGATTGGCCCCAAGATGGCCGACCGCGAAGGTCTCAAGTCGATGGACGTAGTCACCATCGAACTCGGCGGCCGCAAAGTTACCGGCCCCGTCTGGATTCAGGCCGGCCATCCCGATCATTCCGTCACCCTGCATCTGGGCTACGGCCGCCGTGCAGCAGGCCGAGCCGGCACCGGCGCCGGTTTCGACGCGTACCCGCTGCGCACCACCAGTGCCCTCTGGTTCGCAACCGGCGGCAGGCTCACCAAGACCGGAGATGTCTACCCGCTCGCCTCGACCCAGGGCTACCAGACCATGGATACCGGCGACGGCGCATCTCGTCCGTCCGTCCGGCAAGCCACGCTTGAGGAATACCGCAAGGAGCCGAAGTTCGCGAAGGAAGACGAACCGCCAACCGAACTGACGCTCTATCCGGCCTTCGACTATAAGTCATCGCCCGATGCCTGGGGCATGACCATCGATCTCAATGCCTGCGTCGGTTGCAACAACTGCATCATCGCCTGCCAGTCGGAAAACAACATCGCGGTCGTCGGCAAAGAGCAAACGAAGAACGGACGCCACATGCACTGGATCCGCGTCGACGCCTACTATCAGGGCGACCGCGACGATCCCAAAGCATACTTCCAGCCCGTGCCCTGCATGCACTGCGAAAATGCGCCCTGCGAGCTCGTCTGCCCTGTCGGCGCAACGGTCCACAGCAGCGAAGGCCTGAACGATATGGTCTACAACCGCTGCATCGGCACCCGCTACTGCTCCAACAACTGTCCTTATAAAGTGCGCCGCTTCAACTTCCTGCTCTTCCAGGATTGGGAGACGCCCCAATATAAGTTGATGCGCAACCCCGACGTTACCGTCCGCAGCCGCGGCGTGATGGAAAAATGCAGTTACTGCGTGCAGCGGATCAGCGAGCATCGCATCGATGCCGAGACCGCGGCCGTCCGCGAAAATCGCCCCTTCAAGATCGAAGACGGCACTTTGCAGACCGCCTGCCAGCAGTCCTGTCCGGCGAATGCGATTGTCTTCGGCAATATCAATGATCCGAATAGCCGTGTTTCAAAACTCAAAGCGCTCGACCGCAACTATGGATTGCTGGCCGA
>JBEKOW010000129.1:0-12894 GCA_049521375.1 Terriglobales bacterium | reverse complement strand
CCCCCGCCACGCTCATCGAAGAAAAAGAATTAACCTGCTGGTTCTCGGTGCCATCCGTCGCCATGTTTGCGTCCAAGGTAGGACTGCTTCAACCCGGCGAGTTTCCCACCCTGCGCTGGAGCTTGTTCTGCGGCGAAGCTCTGTCCGCCAGCCTCGCCGAGGCATGGCAGCAGGCAGCCAACAATTCAATCCTCGAAAATCTTTACGGCCCGACCGAAGCGACCATCGCGATCACCTGGTATCGCTGGGATTCCGCCACTTCTCCGGCGGAGTGTGTCAGCGGACTGGTTCCCATCGGCTGGCCCTTCGACGGACAACAAGTCTGTGCCGTAAACGAAAAGCTCGAACCCGTCACCGTTGGTGAAAGCGGAGAACTCTGCCTCGGCGGATCGCAGGTCACGCAAGGATATTTAAACGATCCCGTAAAGACCGCCAGGAGCTTCGTTCGCCTGGCCCATACCGGAGATCAGATCTGGTACCGCACCGGCGACCTCGTCCGGCAAGATGACCGCGGTCAGCGGCTATCGCGTCGAGTTGCAGGAGATCGATCTGGTCCTGCGCGAAGCCGCGAAAACCGAACTGGCGGTCGCGATTCCCTGGCCGCTTTCCGAAGGCTCGGCCTCCGGAATCGTAGGCGTGCTCTCAGGCGCCGATGAGGCTCTCGACCCGCAGATCATCAAGACCTGCGAGGGC
Source organism: Terriglobales bacterium (assembly GCA_049521375.1). GTDB lineage: Bacteria > Acidobacteriota > Terriglobia > Terriglobales > Acidobacteriaceae > Acidiflorens. Next base: position 12,201 of record JBEKOW010000129.1, on the reverse strand, counting down.
CGCCTGCCCCGCTACATGGTTCCCACCCGCATCTACCACTTCCAGCAGATCCCGCTCAACGTAAACGGTAAGATCGATCGTGGAAAGATCAGCGAAATGCTGGGAAACTGGAAAGACTAGAAGGCAAGTCAGAAGTTAGAAGTCGGATTGAAGAAGTAAAGGCGAAGTTAGAGATAAGAGTGCCGAGGCAAGAAAGCTCATGGTTTCAGCAAGGCCGCTGGGATTGAAGGCCGTCACTTCTGCAATCTGACCTCTAACTTCTGACTTTGGTTTCCCGCCCCCCGGGCGTAGCCCGCGCCGCTCGCAGGAAGTGCAAAACTCTTCACCTTGACAGTGCTCCGGACCGTGTGTAGTGTTGCGCCACGATTGCCGGGTGTTTTTCACGTCGAGCTGCGTCGGGAGGCTGATTCCAAACCAGGTACTCGACCCCTCTCCTGTCCGCAATTCGCTGTCCGGCCAACAACTCAGGGTTCAACGAAGTTATTTCGAGCCAAGTTCAACAAGAGAGGAAATATGAAAATTACCCCAGGTACTTTTGCCTTTCCCGCCATGGCCTGCGCCATTCTGATCATCGTAGGTTCCGGATCCGCCCACGCCCAGCCCCCCAAATGCGACAGCACCATCTACCAGTGCGGCTGCACCATCGGAACACCGGGCACCTACGAGTTGGCCAATGAACTCGATGCCTCGCAAGGGCTGACCGTAAAAAACGGCTGCATTGACATTGAAGGACAGAACATCAAACTAAACGCGGCTTACCCCATCGTGGGCCCTGGAAACGACGGCAGCTGCGGCTGTATGCACGACCCTACCGGCGCTGGGGGCCCCTCGGTTAACTGCCCGAGTGTCAAAGTGAAGCTTGCGTCGCCCTCCGGCGTCGGCATCCACGTCCTGCCCTCCGCGCAAAACGTTACCATCTATAACAGCGCCCCGATTTGCGGATGGAATTATGCCGTTGAGAGCGAAGGCAGCAAAGTATACTTTTCGACCGGCATGAGGGACGGCGTAATCAGTCTCAACAATGTCGGCGTGCTGCTCAATAACGCCACGGACAATGATGTCTGGGACGTTAGCTCCCAAGATAACGGTACCGGCTTCCAGATCGCCGGAGGGTCGGGCAACACCATCACCGGTAATTTTGCTGCCTTCAACTCCCAATACGGGTTTTGGCTCGATGGCAGCCAGGGAAACACAGTGTCCGGGAACGAAGCCGAACGCAACACCCTGGCTGGCTACTACCTGGGCTGCTCTGCCAAAGGAGACTTCCATCCCCTCATCCCGTGCACCATCACCACCACCACTGGGAACACCGTTACCAGCAACGACTCGCACGCAAACAACTACGGGATTGCCCTCGAGCGCGAGAGCATTTACAACCAAATCGAATCCAACACCGTCTCCGACAGCTTCAAGGTTGACATGGTCGATGGCAACGGCAACTGCATTTACAACACGTATCTGGACAACACGTATACCACCAAGAACCTGCCCTGCATTCAGTGAATCGAGCGGGCGGAGCCCTGTGTGGTAACCGGGCTCCGCCCCGTGTTCGTCCGGGATGGAGAAATCGCATACGCGAACACAAAGGAAGTGCAGTCACTGCGTAGCGGGCTGTGCGTGAAATTGTGTCGGGAATTTCAAAGCTGCCGAAGGCATCAGCAGTGCAGCTTGAAGCGAAGGGTGTTCACTTCTGCAATCTGACTTCTAACTTCTGACTTGCCTTCTAGTTCTTCGCCGGTTTGCCGAACCGCTCCACCATGCCGAACATGAGCCTGACCGTGTCCATGTCCTTGGCTTGCACCTTGCTCGCCGGAACCTTGCGTCCCGTGATTTTTTGCAGTTCGAGATAGATCTCAATCAGCGCGAACGAATCAATCAGCCCCGAGGACACCAGCGGCGTATCTTCGTCGATCGCCGCACCCTTACCCTTCATCACTTTTTCCGCGATGAAACCCGTGAGCTGCTTCATCATCTCGGAGGTATCCGTTGCCTGTTCAACTCCCATGATTCGCTTTCCCCAATGTTTGGCCGGCTTCCGATTCCAGCACCGGGTTCAGCCAATCGAGATTGAACTTTCCTCTATCGCCGGACCCGCTCTGCCGGCATCGGATTCGCCACAAAGAACTGCCAGCGCTGCACGTTGTACTGCTGCTGGAAGGAGTGCGCAATATTCGGCTCCCAGATAAACTGCACTTGCGTGTTGTTCGTGCAGCCCGTCGCAATGTTTCCCGTCATCCCCGGCAGTCCCGGAGTCGGTGCATCGTTCTGGTAATTGGGCGTACTACCCGAGCACAGCGGCTGCGTCGTCTGCAGCGTCGAGCACCCGTTCTGCTGGACCCAATAATTGAAGGTATCATCGACTGTGTCCAGGGTGTAGGTTACCCCGGAGTATTTGGTGGTGCCATACCCACAGGGCCACAGGTTGTTGTCGGCCGTGCCGTGCCATTCCTGAACCGCAATCGGAGCCACCGCATTACCCGGCAGTACCGGCGGAGGAACCTGCTGTCCGACCATTTGGCCTGAGGCGGGAGAGATCGCCGCCACCAGGTCCGAGATTTCGACGCCCACCCGTTCCGTCATCTGCGCGCCTGACGAGAAGCCGGCCACGTACACCTGAGCCGGGTTGACGTTGTACTGGGCAGTTAAGTTCACGATCAGTTGCCGCAAGAAACCGGAATCGTCCGGCGGAGCCCCCTGAAACGCTGCGTCCATGAAATACGCGTTCCAGTTCCACTGATGGGTCGAGTAATTGTATGTGGATGCCGGCTTCACAAGGATAAATCCATACTGATCCGCCAGACCCTGCCATCCCCACATCAGGCTGATGACCGCCTCTGGATCAAAGCTGTCATCCGTTCGTGTCCCGTGGAGCATGAACAGCATAGGGGGGTTCGCGCTCATGCTCGCCGGCAGATAAACTTCGTAGTAGCGTGTGACGCCGCCCCAGGTCATCGTCGTATCAATCGTCGTGGAACTGGCCATGACCTGGCTGAGTGGGTTTGAGGAGCTGCTGCCGCATGCGATGCTCCCGTTATAAACAGCGGTTATCGTGTCGGTGCCTAAGGCGAGCTTGGTCGCTACGTAGCTGGCAACCCCGCCCGAAAGCGCTCCGCTTCCAAGCTTGGTGTTCCCGTTGTAAAAGGAAACGGTCCCGGTTGGCGTGCCACCATACTCCGGCGCCACCACGGCCGTGAAGGTCACGGGCTGGCCCGCAGCGGACGGGTTTTGCGACGAATTAAGACTGGTCGTCGTCGTCGCCTGCGTCACCTGTTGGGCCACCGTGTTCGACGTGCTCTTGCCAAAGCTGGAGTCTCCCGCGTAAATCGCCTTGACATTGTCGGTCGTCCCGCCCGACAGCGTCGACACCGTCAGTTGCGCCGAACCCGAGCCCAATGGAGCAGTGCCGATCACATTCGCCCCTTGATAAAAGGTCACAGTATCTCCGTCCGGGGGCGCGCCCAGAGACGAACTGACCACCGCAGTAAGGCTTACAGGCTGCCCGTAAACTGACGGATTCTGCGACGACGAAAGCATGGTGGTGGTTTTAGTAACAGTCGCGCTCAGGGTGGAAAGCGGTGCCAGCAAAACGGACAAAACGACCAGGGTGTCGGCGATCTTCATATTTGGTGTCAGTGCCGCCTCTCGCTAAAGTTGAGTAAAATTGCCCGACAGCATGTCAAGATTGCAAAAGTGCCGAACCACTTGATGCCAGTTACGAAAGGGGATGGACCGCCGTGTTTCTTAGAGCATAACGGCGTTTCCGCCTTTGTCAATCCCCCAAACCTCCCGCCAGACAGGCCGTCTGGAGCCATAAGCTGCTCGCAGATCCTTGATAATCAGGCGCTTACAAGGGGCTCCGAAAACCCCCGAAAACTCCAACTCCGGGGATCCGGGCTACACCAGAAGTTGACCCAGCCGGGTTTCAGCCTCGCCACCCCGGGAGCCGGTTCGCTTCACAAAGCTCGCGTCAAGGCCAACGTCGGCACCTCTGAGTTGCATCCCACTGTTATCGGACCAGTACAATCTGCCCTGACCTTGATGGGCCTGAGCGCGCGCCGTTTCGCCATGTCCGCGACTCAGATGCCAAATCACGAGCAGGGTTTGACTTTCTGTTTAGCGAGCCAGGTCTTTGGCTTCGCTGGATGACAGTCACATTTTTGTGCCCGGAGCTTTCGGGCCTATGGGAGTGTGTGGGAAATGCAATGCAAGGCTGGTTTTCTTTTTCTCTGCCTCGTCTGCCTGGCTCTTGTTCTCGTTGGTTGCGGTGGCACATCCAACTCAACACAGATTGTCACGGGCTCCAAAATCAAGCACGTCGTCATCATCTTCCAGGAAAACCGTACGCCCGATAATCTGTTTCAGGATCCGGTGCTCATCCAGCGCGGCGCCGACATTCAGAATTATGGCTACGCGCACGATGGAACCATGATTCCACTGACACCGGTTTCCATCCGCACCCAATACGATCTCGGCCACAACCACTTTTCTTTCCTCGATGCCTGCCAGTGGAATGGCACACAATGCGCCATGAACGGCTCCGATCTGGTCCCGTGTCTGCCGGTGGCCAATTGCCCCGCGAATCCGCAATTCCAGTACGTGCAAGCCTCTGACATCCAGCCTTACTACACCATGGCGGAAACCTATACCTTCGGCGACCAGATGTTCCAGACCAACCAGGGACCCAGCTTCCCGGCTCATCAGTACATACTCTCGGGCACGTCTGCGCTCTGCACCCCCAGCGGCAGCTGCCCCAGTGGGACCACCAGCACAGTCTCCGTGGCCGACAACCCCTCCAACAATTTGCGCGCCGATGGCTCGGCCTGGGCGGGGTGCCTCGCGCCGTCAGGTTCCATGCTCAATATCATCGATACCAGCCAGCCCTTCCCCAACAGCACTCTTGGCCTGCTCACCGGCCCCGAGTGTTTTGAGCATCCCACCCTCACCGACTTGCTCGATTCCGCCGGTCTTTCGTGGAAATATTACGGCCCGATGGCTGGCTCGATCTGGACTTCGCCCGATGCCATCCAGCACATCTGCCAGCCCACCGGCGGCCCCGACAATACCGTCTGCAGCGGCCCCGCCTGGACCAACTCCGATCCCAATGTCGTCATGGAAGGAACCAACGCCCAGGTTGTCACCGATATTCAGAGCGGTCAGCTTGCATCCGTCACCTGGGTTATTCCCGCCGGCCAGGCCTCCGATCACGCGGGCGGCAATCAGGGCCTTGGACCCTCATGGGTAGCCTCGATCGTCAATGCGATTGGGCAAAGCAGTTTCTGGGCTGACACTGCGATCATCGTCACCTGGGACGACTGGGGAGGCTGGTACGATCACGTCGCCCCGCCCATCCGCAACACCGGAAATTATCCCAACTCGTACGAATATGGATTCCGGGTGCCGCTGATCGTCATCTCCCCCTACGCGAAACCGGCCTACGTGTCGCACCAGCAAAACGATTTCGGCAGCATCCTGAAGTTCGTGGAAGAAACGTTTTCGCTGCAGCAAATCGACCCGTCCGTCGGATACGCCGACTCCTACGCTCTAGGAGATTTGTCGGATAGCTTCGACTATAACCAGACCCCGCTGCAGTTCCAGGTAGTCGCCGCTCCACAGGACGCGAAGTTTTTTATCAACAGCAGAGAGAAACCCGATCCTCCCGACACGGACTAAGCAAGCATGTTTATTCCGGCGTCTTTACTTCGGCTTTCTCATTTTCCGGATTCCTGGATTCTGCCGTCTTGGCTTCTGCCGTCTGAGCTCCCGCAGTCTCGACTGGCATTTCCCGCCCGGAAGACGGGGCCTCGGCCTGCTTCTTGACGTCCGCCTTCCCGGTCGCCGGCCGCCGTCTCGGATTCAAATTGTGCAGCACCGCCCAAGCCGACTCGGGCAGATGCGCGCGTAGCCACTCCTTGCCGTCGTGCGCCGCATGCGTCGCCTGCAAATAAACGCCGCCCATACTTCCCGGCTTCGCGAATTCCATATCCCGGTAATGATGCAGTTGCGGAACCCATATGTTCTTGCCTTCACTCTGTCCGAACAGGAAGTCGTAGCGCCGCACTCCGGCCGCTGTCAGTTGCTCCAGCACGTGCCCGCGCAGAATAAATCCCACGCGGTCCGCCGAATGGTCCGGGTCGAAACCCTCCTGCAGCAGAAACACCGACTCTCCATATCGAAAGCAGAACTGCGCCGCTGCCGCCACACCATTCAGACTGATCAGCCAGAACTCCAGTTTCTCGTGCGCCAGCAAAGTGCGGCTAAGATCCAGATAAAAGGCACGCCGCGCGGCCGAGGCAAACGTCCCCGGCTCGCCTCGCAGTTCCCAGCGTTTCTGATGCAGGCGGAAAAGTTCTGCGAGACACTGCGGCAGATCGGCTTCTTCCGTGCACTTGCGGATCTCTACTTGAAAATGCTTTTGCAACCGCTTGCTGTAGCGCTTCAGGTTATTGCGATGCTCGCTGCTCAGTTGCGCAAGGTAGTCTTCCCAGACCGGAGGCAGGTGCGTCACCAGCCATGGCCGCTCCGAAGTGAAACACTGCCAACCCCGCTGTTCCAGCCGCGATGTCAATACAGCCAATGCCGGAGAATTTTCAGGAACGGTGTTGAAGCGGCAGAAGTCCCACTCAATCCTGTCGCCCCTCGCGAGCAGGCCCAGCAAAGCATCGATGAAAGCCGGTTCATATCCCGGCCGCACCGGAAAGTCCAGATTATCGGAATCGCCGCTGCCATCTCCGATCAGGCGAAGCAACTTCAGCTTCACTCCCGCTCCCACCGGATGAGGAACGACGCACAGCGGCGCCAGGCCGATCAGCGCCCCGGAGTCGAAGAACCCGATGACTTTAAGCTGCCCTTTGCCGAAGGCCCGCCACCATGGCAGCAGCCAATCCAGGGTCGAAAAGGTAGTCGCCGTGGGAAACTCGGACAGCAGTTTGTCCCACTCGGGTTGCAGCTTCAGGAGAGCCTCGACGGTGTCGTAAACGCGAAAGTCCAATGCTGGCTGCGTCATTCAGTGTGGCTGAGGGTCTCCAATCCCGTTATATAATCCGATGGTTGCCATCATACCATCCTATGTTTGACGCTCTATTTCGCGAGTAATCCTCGATGGCGCCCGCATCAATACCCAAAAACTGGATCAAGAAAACCCTGCTGAAAACAGGCTCCTTGCGCCTCGCCGCCCGCTTTGCCATGCCCGCCGCCGTCATGCTGATGTATCACTCCGTTGTCGAAAACGCGACGTTCACCGAAAACACCATCGGCACCTCGAAATCCAGCGCGATTTTCGAAGCCCACATGCGCGCCCTCGCCCGGCAGTTCACGCCCGTCTCTATCGACCAGGTTGTCGCCTTCGTAAATGGAGGCGCCCAACTTCCCCCCAGATCGGTTGTAGTCACGTTCGATGACGGCTTCCTCGATAACTATGAAGTGGCTTTGCCCATCCTCAACCGCTACGGTATCCCCGCTACCATTTACGTGCTCGTCGACGCCGTGCACACCGGAATTGCTCCCTGGTATTGCCGCATCAATTACGCGCTAAGAACAACTCAAAAGCCCGCCTGGACCGACCCCGAAAACGGCCACACCTTCGCACTCGATTCTCCCGACAATCGCAAGCAGGCGCTCGCCGCGGCCTGGGGTGCGGGCGCGCGCAAGACCGGTGCGGCACAGGCCGAATACGTCCGCCACCTCGAAGAATCATTGGAAATCCAGCTTCCGCCGGAAATGAACCGGCTCATGCTCAACTGGGATCAGGTGCGCGCTCTGAAAAAAGCCGGCCACGTGATCGGAGCCCACACCCTAACCCATCCCAATCTCGCCCACGTGACCAAGGAAGAAGCGCAGTCCGAGATTGCCGGGAGCAAGCAACGCCTGGAAAAAGAACTGGGCGAACCCGTCGACCATTTCTCCTACCCGCACCCCGCGCTCAATCCCAACTACTCGCAGCAAACCATCCAGATCACGCGCGACCAGGGCTTCAAATCGGCCGTACTGACCACCTCGGGACCCGTCCGCAGAGGCGATGACCCGTTAAGCCTGCACAGAATCTACGCGGCAAATGACCTGGACCAGTGGACGTGGAACCTGCAATGCACGTTCCTGGGCCGAAGAGTGTAGCGCCGGCGCCCCGCCGGCAGAGTGGCGGCGACCTCGCCGCCACATCCGTGAAGAAAAGTCCCGCCCGTCAGAAAAACCTAAGCATCCGCGTGATAAACCTCGGCGTCGGCAGTGACGGCGCCGGCAGTAACTGCCGCGACCCCATTCCCGCCCAACTCGCCGACCTGAAACACGCGCTTGGTCAAAACCGCCCACACCATCCCCACTCCATACACGATCACGGCAATGGAAAGCTGCAATCCCAGCTGCCAGTAATTATGCGGAATAAGCCACCTCCGCATCAGCAAAAGCGCGCCCAGCAGCGGCAAACACAGCAGCGCCGGCAAAGTGTAAGCTTCGCGGAGATAGGTCCGCATCTTTATATTCAGGTTCCGGCACAGGTGCCAGGGCATGAACAACAGCATGCTGCAACTCAACGGGATCGCCGTTCCCAGCGCATCGCCGATGATCCCGTAGGGACGCACCAGAATAATGCTGAGAATCAGATTGGCAATGCCTTCGCCGAGCGTGACGAACGCCCACGTCCGATGCTTGCTGATCCCGAATAAAACGCGCCCCGACGCCGCCTGCGCCCACATCAGCGTCGCCGGAATGATCAGCACCACCATCACCGGGTAGCTGATCGCCACATATTTCTTCCCGACCCACACCTCAATCACGGACTTCCCCAGCATGAGCAGCGTCAGCGTAATGGGAAAGCTGGTAAAGGCGCAGAAACGGTTTCCCGCCAGAAAGACTTTGCGCAGCCGGTCCATGTTTCCGGTGGCTTCCGACTGGCTGGCCAGCGGCAGAAAATTCTGCGCCAGCGACATCACCACTTGTTGCGCGTAGCTCACGATGCGCGCCCCAAAGCTGAAATACGTCACCGCCGCCGCCGAGATCATCGTCCCGATCACGATGTTGTCGGTCTTGAACTTGAGCTGCGTCGCGATCATGATGATCAGCGTCACGCTGCTGTAATTGGCCATCGTGCGGAAGGTCGCGCGATCCACGTACTTGTAGCCAAAAGGCACCGGCAGGATCCGGTAGGCAATCACCCCGCGGATCAAAGACAGGATCAGCGGGAGCGTCACCGTGATGGCCGCGATCGTCAGCAATCCCCGCCCCTGCCGCACCGCCAGAATGATCAACACCAGCCGCGCAATATCGCCCGCAATGTTCGCCCAGTTGTTGACGTAGAAGCGCTGCAAGCCATCCAGGTATCCGCCCACCACCCCCAGCGGAAACCCGAGCCCCACCGAAGTGCCAACCATCAGCAGCAGCCAGCGCGCCGTTGAATGAAACTCCGGTGGAATCTTGAAAATGTGGTCGACGTAAATCGCCAGCACAGCCGTGACCAGCAGGCTCAGCAGGCCGATGCAGCTATAGGTGAAGAGGCTGGTATTGACCAGCTTGGCCAGGTCTTCAAGGTCGTCGGTGGCCGTAAACTTTGAAACGTAGCGGACAATAGAGGACCGGATACCCAGGTCGAACAGCCCGTAATACCCTGTGACGGAGAAAATCAGAACCCAGATGCCGAACGCGGTATCGCCCAGCCAGTGCACCAGAAAAGGGGACAAAAACAGCCCCACCAGAACGTCGAATCCCAGCGAAAACCAGCTGGATCCCACATTCTTGGCGATTTGCCGTTTATTGATCTTGCTCATTCACAAACGCTCGTTCCCCGATGCCCGTGTCCACACCCGGCTGCAAGATTCGAAACTCAAGACTCGAAACTCGCGACTAATCCCGCCTCTAGCCGGAACGCTTATAGTGCCTGCCCGGCCTTCACCCACGCCGGCATGGCTTTGCAGTCCAGTTCCTGACTCTGCAACTCATATCCCAGAAAATTCATGAGCGGAGACCACGCGACTTCAATCTCTTCGACCAGGTGGCGCGGCAAACTCTCCTTCCACCCGCCTGATTTCGCCGCGCGCACAAACGGAATATCCTTCCGCGTATCCTTGCTTCCCGTCCACTTATCCGCGTCCTGCCGTTCCAGCTTCCGCATCCGGTCCGCCGCGCTTCGCTCCACCGCCGCTCTCAGTCTCTCCTCGTCCGCGTCGATCCCGAGAAACTCCGCGATCTTTGCCGTCTCCCCGATCGGATCCGCCAGCAGGTCTTCATAGCGCGCCAGCAAAAATGCAGGGTTGCCGAAACGCGGTCCAATCCAGCTCGCCGTATGTTCCCACCACGAGCCATAAGAGGAAGTCTCGCCCGCGAGAAACGGCTTGATGAACTGTTCCAGCGTCATATCTGCCGCGATGTAGCGCTTCTTCAGATCGAAGTGGTATTCCGAAACCGCAACGTCCCGCGGATCGCGTACCAGGTAAATCACTTTCTTGAAACGCGCATCGAAGGGCTCGTGGCTCTTCAGAATCCGCGGACGCGGAAGCGTCCGCAGAAACCTCTTCGAAAGCACCCCCGGCGCCGGCAGCAACCGGTTGATGTTTGAAAAACTAACCTTTTCGTTGGGATGGATCAGGTTCGCCAGCAGGAATCTCACCCACGTATTGCCCGATTTTGGATACGACACCAGAAACGTGTCATCGGGATAAACCGTGTAGTGCTTTCCCGCCAGGTCGAGCCCGAAAGCGTACTTCACCGCGTATTTGAGTTGGCCAAACATAGGAGAATTGATGATTGGTAATTGGTGATTGGTAAAAGGCCAAACCCAGGGGTCAAATCACCCATTACAAATTACCAATTACAAATTCCTCTACACATTCCTCGCTCCGTGGGCGACGCCCAGCGACGCATACTCCGGGGCTTCCGACGCAGTCTTCGTGCTCAACTCATATCCCAGATGCCGCATCAGCGGTCCCCACGCGGACTCGATCTTCGCCACCATCGGAGCCGGCAACCCGGTTCGCCATCCTCCCGAACCAGCCGCCCGCACGAATGACATATCGTTGCGCGAGCCCTTGAACAGTCCGTTATCCTGCGCCTTTTCCATCGCCCGCATCCGGTCCGCCGAGCTTCGTTCCACGGCCTGCGCAATCTGCGCCGGTCCCGCCGAGAGCTTCAGAAAATCCACCACCTTCGCGAGCTCGCGCGCCGTGTCCGCCACCAGGTCCTCATAGCGCAACAACAGAAACCGCGGATCTCCCTCGCTCGTATACAGCCAGGTCGCCACGTTCTGTCCCCACGATCCATGCGGGCACGTTTCTCCCGCCAGAAAGCGCGGGACGAACTTCTCGATCGGCGAATCGACCTCGATCCTCCGGATCTTGCGATGGTAGTGGTACTGCGAAACCACCACGTCGCGCGGATCGCGCACAATGTAGATCACCCGCGGATAGCGCGGATCAAAGCACTCGTGGCTCTTGATAATGCGCGGCCGCGGTATGCGGTCGAAATCTTTTTTCGCCGTGCCCGTCGGATCGGGAACCAGCCGGTCAATGTTCGCCCAGGTGGCAGGCTCGTTCGGAAATCTGAGGTTCGCCAGCAGAAACCGCGTCCAAAAAATATCGTCCGGCAGAATCAGCAGGCTGCGGCCCGGTCGATGCAGCCCGAGTCCGCGCTGAATTCCCGCCTTCACTCGCTTGATCATCGCCGCGTCCCCGCCCGGTCTTCTTCCATCTCAGCCGCCACGCCCGAAGCGCCCAGTTCATACCCGATCTCGCGCATCAGGCTGCCCCACGCCCCTTCAATCTCCGCCACGCTCGCTTCCGGCAACTCCGCTTTCCACCCGCCCGCCTTCGCGGAACGCACAAACGGTTTGTCCTGCCGGGTTTGCTTGGTCGAGGACCACAGGTGGCCCTGTTTCTTTTCCAAAGCCCGCATCCGGTCGGCTGAACTTCGCTCGATGGCAAACGCCAGCCGCTCCGCATCGGCCGGAACATCCATGAAGCGCGCGATCCGCTCCATTTCCTCCATCGGCTGCGCCAGCAGCGCCTCGTAGGTCACCAGCAGAAAGCGCGAATCGCCCCGCCGCGCATAGAACCACGTTGAGACGTTCTCTCCCCATGTGCCGTAAGGATGGTTCAGCTCGCCGCGCACAAAGCGCGAAACAAAATCGGCAATCGGAAAATCCTCGGCGATCGCCCGCCGCTTGATATCGAAATAGTATTCCGAAAGGGCCACGTCCCGCGGATCGCGCACGATATACAG
>JBEKOW010000128.1:0-11971 GCA_049521375.1 Terriglobales bacterium | reverse complement strand
TCAGGGGATCAGGGGATCAACGAACCGGAGGAGTTCACGTGAATTCCGAGAGCCCAAAGCCGAGAGCCCAAACTCGAGCCTACGACCTCAGTAATGCACATCGTCCATCAGCAGCCTCAGCTTGCTCGACCGAGAAGGATGCCGCAGTTTCCGCAGGGCCTTGGCTTCGATCTGCCGAATGCGTTCGCGCGTCACCGCGAACATTTGGCCGACTTCCTCGAGCGTGTGCTCGGAACCATCGTCCATGCCGAAGCGCATCCGCAGGATTTTCTCCTCGCGAGGACTGAGTGTGCGCAGCACTTTCGCGGTGCGTTCCTGCAGGTTCCCGTGGATAACCGCATCGGACGGCGACACTCCGCTCTGGTCTTCTATGAGGTCGCCGAGATGGGAATCGCCCTCTTCGCCGATCGGCGTCTCCAGCGAGATCGGCACGCGCATGATCTTCAGCGCCTTCCGGACCTTGGCCTCGGGAATGTCCATCTGCTTGGCAATTTCCGCCGACGACGGTTCGCGCCCCAGCACCTGCACAAGTTGCCGCGAAGTGCGGATCAGTTTGTTGACTACCTCAATCATGTGTACGGGCAGGCGGATGGTGCGGGCCTGATCGGCGATGGCGCGGCTGATAGCCTGGCGAATCCACCACGTCGCATAGGTGGAAAACTTGTAGCCGCGGCGATATTCAAATTTGTCGACCGCCTTCATCAGGCCAACATTGCCTTCCTGAATCAGGTCGAGGAACTGCAGGCCGCGGTTACCATATTTTTTTGCGATCGAAACCACCAGCCGCAGGTTGGCTTCGATCAACTCGTGCTTGGCCTGCTCCGAATCCATTTCACCCTGGATGATGGCCCGCTGGGTACGGCTCAGTTCGATGTAGGTCATTCCCGCATCGGTTTCCAGCCGCTTCATGTCGGCGCGATACTGGCGCTGGGTGGCGCGGTAGGTTTTCTTAAGTTCATCGCCGCGCGCGCTCGCCAGCTTCGTCTCGAGACCCGTGATCTGGCGATCGAGCGCGCGCATGATCTCGACCGTTTTGTTCACCCGTTCGATCAGCCGCTTGCGCTCGGCGTGATTCAGAGCCAGGTTCCGGATGATGTGCGACATCCCGATAATCTCGCGGGCCAGTTCGCCCCGGCAGCGCCGGTAGGCGCGCGACTTCTTTTTGTCTTTGTCCGGAAAAGCTTCCAGTTTTTCCGCCAGGCGACAGGCGGTTTTGTAGTGCTTTTGAAGTTGATCGATGCGCCGCGTGATGTCGTTGAGGCGGGCCTGCAGCACCTCATCGGTAACTTCTTCCTCGTCGAAAACGACAATTTCCTTGATCGACCGGACCCCGCGCTTCAAGTCGTCGCCCAGCGTCAAAACCTGGTGGATCACCACCGGCGACCGCGAAAGCGCCTTCAGCATGGAAAGCTGTCCACGCTCGATCCGCTTGGCGATTTCCACTTCGCCTTCGCGCGTAAGCAGAGGCGACGCTCCCATCTCACGCAGGTAGGCGCGCACCGGATCGCTGCCGGCCTCCGGCGCTCCCGGAGTCAGGTCGAGATCGACCTCCTCTTCCGTGCCTTTCGCAAAGGGGGCTTCCGCTGAGTAGGGGTGAAGTTCGCTTTCGGCGAGCACGTCCAGGCCACGCGTGCGCATCGTGGCCAGCATGTCGTCCACGTCTTCCTCGGAATGCTCGAGGGGATGCACATCGGGAGAATGCGCGTCCGGCGGCAGCGTGCCGATCTCGGTGTCCACGAGAAAGTCGTCTTCTTTTTTCGATCCGATCAGTTTGCCGATGTTATCCATGGAGACGAGAACTCCCTTTTCAAAGCCCTCCTGAAAGGGAGTGCCGACAGCGAATGGTCAAGTAAAACAGCGGCGCCCCTCCGAGCCAAATAGCGGCTCGGAGTTTCAGCGCCGGGGCCCGCAAAGCAGGCGCAAAACGTCCCGTTCAACAGGGCTGGACTGGAACGGTACCACAGGTGGAACGGATCAGGCAGAAATTTGTACGTAAACCAATTCCGGGCTGCACCGGGAGTTCTGAATGGACTTGATGGTATCTTCCGCGGTGAACCTTCCCATCACCAGGGCCAGTTTGCGGTTGGTGGTGGTCTGGATGGGCGTCCGATCAATCCGCTGGACATATTCCGAAGCGCGCGCGCCGCTGCGGTTCACTTTAACAATAAACTTCGTGTTTTTCGGGGAGATTGCCGTTTCCATGTTTTCACTCTTTCGCAGTAAAGGGCTAAGGTCGCGATGACTCGCTACCCATGGTTGAGAATCTGTTCACTTTTAGGAGCTGCCTCCTGCTCGGGATCATCTCCGGTTCGTCTATCTTTAGAGAACCGGCAACCGGGTCCCGCAGGACGGACACGGTATTTTTTCGCAGGCGTATCAGCGACACAGAAGCAAGTCCGAAGAATGGTCGCTTACCAACTACACCCAGTAGTGTTAGTGTACACCATTTGGGCGCCTCGCAGGGCGCTGCTTTTAAGTCGGCACGGAGATCACTAGAGCGGCCTACCGTACGATCCATCGTGCAATGAGACACCGAAGGCGAGCAGGAATGCTGAAAAGCTCAGGTTCGTATCCAAGCTCGGGCTCGCATCAAAGCTCAGGCTCGTATCAAAAATCGGGTTCGTATCAGGGTGTCGCTTTTGCGATACCGCAGGTCCTTCGCAATTAAACGGCCCCTCCGGGAGTTGAAGCTCGATTTTTTCAGCAGCCCGCCCGAACGCTTTTCTACCCCTTGGTGTTGGAGCGTCGCAGCGTGCGCCGGTGCGCTTTCTTTTTTCTCTGCTGGCTCGCTCGTCGCGCAACCGCAAATTTATTGGTCGAGAGCTCCGGACGCGCTGCCGCCGCACTCGCCGGCTTGCTCTCAGGCGCCGCTTTTTCCTGGTCTACGTTGTCCATGCTCGAATTTCTCCTTGATCAAAAAATGAGATTGCTGTCGCACCATGATCCCGGTGAGACTGCGTCCCGCCATTTTATGCGGACTCGATAGCCTTCGCCGCCGCCCGCCGGTCGACGCGTAACTGCTCGGCGCTGAAGGAATGCCCGCAGGTACTGCATCTCCAATTGGCGCTCGCTCTCGGTGGATTTCCCGCTCCGGCGCTGATCCGGCTGTTTTCGCTCGGCCGGAACGCCATTACCAACTCACCACCGCAATCGCTGCACTCCCGCTTAACCATACTTACATTGGTACCACAATGCGGGCCCACGTGCCGGATACCTTCACTCCGTGGATTGAGATCTCCGGGGGACGCCGAGCTGGGCCACCACTCCAGTTACTGATTCAGCATGCTGACAAGTTTCAAGCTGCTCCACAGCGGACCAAAGAGCTCGCCTCGCGCAGCATCATACAACCTCGTCACTGCGCACCGCATCCCCAGCCGACTGCATTCGTCTGTTAACAAGGGATTAAATCCACGCCAGAAGTTGTCACCGGACGACTTACGGCATAGCCTATCGATAAGAGTGTTTTACCAAGAGGAGTTGCAAATGAGTACGATCGACCTCCCCGCCCCCGCTGAAGTCCTTGAACTCAGTCCCTACTCGCCCACCCGATCCACGGTGACGGGGGCTCCCCTCAGCGCCGACGAGTTGCGCAAGACCGAAACTTACTGGCGAGCCTGCAATTATCTGAGCCTGGGCATGATCTATCTGCTCGAAAATCCCTTGCTGGCCGAGCCTCTCAAGCCCGAGCACATCAAGAATCGGCTCCTCGGGCACTGGGGATCAAGCCCGGGATTGTCTTTCATGTATGTCCACCTCAACCGCGTTATCAAGAAGTATGACCTCGACATGATCTTCCTCGCTGGCCCCGGACATGGCGCGCCCGGCGTGCTCGGCCCCGCTTATCTGGAAGGCACCTATTCGGAAATCTATCCCGAAAAGAGTCTGGACCCCGACGGCCTGCACCAGTTCTTCCGCGAATTCTCTTTCCCCGGCGGCATCGGCAGCCACTGCACGCCCGAAACGCCAGGATCGATCCATGAAGGCGGAGAATTGGGCTACGTCCTTTCACACGCGTGCGGCGCTGCCTTCGACAATCCCGACCTGATCGTCGCGGCCGCAATCGGCGACGGAGAATCCGAGACCGGCCCGCTGGCCACTTCCTGGCACATCAACAAATTCCTGAGCCCGGTCCGCGATGGCGCGGTGCTCCCCATCCTGCACCTGAACGGGTACAAGATCGACAACCCCACTTTGCTGGCGCGGGTTTCACATGACGAATTGGAGAGTCTACTGCGTGGCTTCGGCTGGACCCCTTATTTCGTCGAAGGTTCCGAAATCGACAGCATGCATCAGGCGATGGCGGCCACGGTCGAGCACTGTGTTCTTGAGATTCGCGACCACCAGCAAGCGGCCCGCAAAACTGGCCTGGCCGGCCGCCCTCGTTGGCCGATGATCGTGCTGCGCTCTCCCAAGGGCTGGACCGCGCCCCGCAAGGTTGAAGGCCATTTTCTGGAAGGCTTCTGGCGCGCCCATCAGGTGCCCTTGCTCGATGTAAAGAAAGATCCCGAGCAGTTTCGAATTCTTGAAGAGTGGATGCGTTCGCTCGAGCCCCACCGGCTCTTCGATTCCAATGGCGGCCTCGCGCCCGTGTTTCGAGAGTTGGCACCGTCCGGAAACCGCCGCATGAGCGCGAACCCCCATGCCAACGGTGGCCGCCTGAAGAAGGCATTGCGACTTCCCGATTTCCGCGACTATGGCCCGAAGATTGAAAAGCCCGGACAGTTCCAGACCAGCAACACCTATCCCCTCGGCGTTTTCCTCGGCGACGTCATGAAGCGGAACATGAACAACTTCCGCGTGTTCGGACCCGACGAAACCACATCCAACAAGCTCGATGCCATTTACGCGGTAACAAAAAAGTTCTGGATCGAAGAATATTTCCCCGAGGACAGCGACGGCGGCCGGCTGGCCACCGACGGCCGCGTCCTCGAAATGCTAAGCGAGCACACCATGGAAGGAATGCTCGAAGGCTACCTCCTCACCGGGCGCCACGGTTTCCTTTCGACCTACGAGTCGTTCGTGCACGTCATCGACTCCATGTTCAACCAGCACGCCAAGTGGCTGGAGATATGCAACCATCTCTCCTGGCGGCAGGCCATCGCCTCGTTGAATCTGTTGATCACCTCCACCGTCTGGCGTCAGGATCACAACGGCTTTACCCATCAGGATCCCGGTTTCCTCGATGTAGTCGTGAACAAGAGCGCCAACGTTACCCGCATCTATCTGCCGCCCGACGCGAACTGCCTGCTCTCGGTCGCCGACCATTGCCTCCGCAGCCAGAATTACGTCAACGTCATCGTCTGCGACAAGCAGAAGCACTTGCAGTACCTGACCATGGACCAGGCCATTATCCATTGCACCAAAGGCATCGGCATCTGGGATTGGGCCAGCAACGACGAAGCGGGCGAACCCGACGTCGTGATGGCGTCGGCGGGCGACATTCCCACCCAGGAGGCCCTGGCCGCCACCGCCCTTCTGCGCACGGAATTTCCTGACCTCAAAATCAGGTTCATCAACGTCGTCGATCTCTTCAAGCTACAGCCCAGCAGCGAGCATCCTCATGGACTGACCGACTGGGAGTTCGATTCCCTGTTCACGGTCGATAAACCCGTAATGTTTAACTTCCACGGGTACCCGCAACTGATTCACCGGCTGGCGTATCGGCGCACCAATCACAACAACATTCACGTCCGTGGATACAAAGAGAAAGGCAGCATCGACACCCCGCTGGAGTTGGCCATCGACAATAACATCGACCGCTTCAGCCTGGCCATGGACGTAATTGACCGCGTCCCCAGATTGCAAAGGATCGGCGGGCACGCCCGAGAAAGATTTCTGAACGAGCAAATCGAATGCCGGAACTACGCGCATCAATACGGCATTGACAAGCCTGACGCCAACGACTGGACCTGGCAGTATTAAACGACTCGGCCTCGAAAAAAGTGAAGTCATTCTGAGCGGAGTGGGCCGGCGAACGAAGCGAATCGGCCCGCACAGTCGAAGAGTCCCTACCCGTCGCTCCTGCTGGTCTTGCCAACGCCCTCAGGCCACAATATCTGGCCCAAACGGCGCATCCCTACGAGGGGTGCGGCTCACCTAAAATAACCCGCACCGTATCCCGCGCAATCAACAACTCCTCGTCCGTAGGAATGGCATACACGAGCAGTTTAGAATCCTCCGCCGAAATCTTCTCTTCGCGGCCCACGGCCTCCGCATTTTTCTGCGCGTCGACGCGAATCCCGGCCCACCCCATCCCCGCGCAGATTCGGGCCCGCACGTCCGGCGAATTTTCTCCAATCCCTCCCGTAAAGACAATCGCATCGGCTCCGCCCATCGCCGCCAGGTAGGCTCCGATATACTTCCGAGCCCGGTAGCAGAAGATTTCTATCGCCAGCCGCACACGCCGGTCGTCATGCTCTTTCAACTCCGACTGCAATTCCCGCATGTCATTCGTCAGCCCGGAGATGCCCAGCAAGCCGGACTGCGTGTTCAACAGCGTATCCACTTCCGACGACGATATTCCTTCCTTCCGTACGATGACTCCGACGATGGCCGGATCGAGATCGCCCGAGCGTGTGCCCATCACCAGGCCCTCCAAAGGCGTCATCCCCATGGATGTGTCCACCGAAACACCCCCTTTGATCGCGGCCGCCGAGCAACCATTCCCCAGATGCAGCGCGATGATGTTGGTCTGCTCGCGCGTCAATCCGCGCACCGCGCGATAGCGGAACGCAACATAGCGAAACGAGGTCCCATGAAAACCGTAGCGCCGGATGCGGTGCCGGCGGTAAAGATGGTACGGCAGCGCGTATAGGTAAGCCTCCTCGGGAATCGCGGAATGAAATGCCGTGTCGAATACCGCGACCTGCGGCATATCTTTTCCGAACAGTTCCCGCGCCGCCAGAATCCCGTGAATATTCGTCGGATTGTGCAGCGGCGCAAGATCGATGCAGTCCTCGATTCCCTTCAGAACCTTGTCGTCGATCAGAGCCGATTCCTTGAACATCTCTCCGCCGTGCACGACGCGATGCCCCACGGCGTTGAAATCGGCGGTGCTCTTGATTTCTGTCACGCCCGAACGGTCCGATGCGATATAGCGAACCAGGTAATCGAGCGCCGATGCAATGTCCCGGAGCGACGCAGTCAACGTTTGGCTGGGCGCGTCGCGATAGCGGAACTTGATAATCGCCTCGCCTCCCATGCCCTCCACTTCGCCCTGGCAGATGCGATCGTCCTTGTGGTCGCGGATGCGATCCATGTCGGTTGCAATCACCTGAAACTTCAGACTGGAACTTCCCGCATTCAGTACCAGAACATTCATCGTGTGCCTATCTTGACGGCAGATCGAAACCGCCCGCTATCCCAAGATAAGCTGCGCATGAGGATAACTGCAACGCGGCGGAACGCGCCCTACTCGTACCGCAGCGCTTCCACCGGATCCAGGTTCGCTGCGCGCGACGCCGGAATCACCGCGCTCAACACGCCAATAAACAAAAGCACCACGGTCGAGATCATCACGGTGAAAAACGAAATCCTGAGATGGATATCGGCCTTGCCCGAATCATCCTCGAACAACGGCCCCATCAGCGGCAGAGTTCCAACCGCAACCGCCACCACGTAAGAAATGACGATGCCAATCAGCCCGCCGAGCACCATGATCAGCAGAGTCTCCGCCAGGAACTGCGCTTTGATGTGCCATTTGCGTGCGCCCAGCGCCCGCCGCAAGCCAATTTCGCGGATGCGCTCATCGACAGACACCAGCATGATATTCATCACGCCGACTCCACCGATCCCCAGTGTCAGTATGCCGATAAAAATCAGCAGCACCTGCAGCCCGATCGTGATGCCATTGATCACCGGACGAAATTCTTCGCGCCCAAACATCTGCAGCGCCTTTTTGTCGGTAGGCGAGAACTGCTGCCGCGTCGCGATCGCCGCCAGCACCTGCGCCTCGGCCCGCGCTTCAAATTGCGGAGCGATCGGCTCGAACACCAGCACACTCCCATATCGCGTATCCCACAGATCGCTCGCCGCCGAATAAGGAATCCACGTCGACTCGTCATCGCTGGAAAAATAATTACTGAGCTGGATCTTGCGATCCATGGTGCCGACTACCTCAAATCGCACGCCGCGGATCAAAACAGTTTCGCCCACTGCCGGACGTCCCGCGAACAACTGCTCGCGCACCCGGGCGCCGAGAAACACAACCCGCCGCCGCTCCAGTTCATCGAGCGAATTCAGCCATCGCCCTTCCGATGGCACCTCGTTCCGCATCTCGCCATATTCCGGACACACCCCGCGCACCGGCGAAGTGCCGGCCATGCGGTCTCCATACGCAATTCCCGGACGCTTCACGGTTTCAAGGCAAGCGTACCTCACGTAGTTGGCCGTCTCCTTGATCATGTCAACATCGGCCTTCTCCAGCACCACCTTCTTGCCGGCCCGTTGTCCCCCAGGCTGTTCGCTGGTCTGCAGTGGCCAGCAAATAACAGCGCCTTTGCCAAAGGCGTCGAATCCGCTCACCAGAATCTTGCGGAAGCTTCCCCCATACGCAATCAGCAGCGTCACCGTCGCAATGCCCCAGACGATACCCAACATTGTCAGTGCGCTGCGCGTGCGATTGCGGCGGAGCGCGCTCCAAGCCTCGTTGATAATCTGGAAGATCATCTTACCCGCCTGCCTCGTGCCGCAAAGCCTCAATCGGATCGATAGACGCTGCTCGCCGCGCCGGATAAAAACCAGAGAAGACGGCAATAGTTCCGAGTACGGCGAAAGCCCCCACTCCGGTTTGCCACGTGGGCAGCAGCCCGGCAAAGAAGTCGGGCATCGGCAACAGGTCAACCAGCGCGCACAGTCCAAAAGCAATGAGCAGCCCAACGCCGCCACTGATCAGCGCAACCATCAGCGCTTCCAGAAAAAATTGCCACAGAATGCTGTTAGCCGGAGCCCCAATCGCTTTGCGGACTCCAATCTCGCGTGTGCGCTCCTGAACCGCGACCAGCATCACATTCATGACGCCCAGACCGCCGAGCAGCAGCGTCACGATTCCGACGGCCCCAAGAAAATACTTCATCCCATCGGTCATCGTGCGGAAGGCTTTCGCTTCCTGAATCGTGTCCCAGATGGGACAGGCTTCCTTATCATTGGGATCGAAACCGTGCAGTCTGCCCAGCACGCGCCGAATCTCGCCCTTGCACGCCGCGTGGTGCTCGACCGAGCGCGGTACCACCAGCAACTGATCGAAGGTCTCGGGCGTCCCTGGAGGCTTGTCCGGAAAATCTCGGCGCATCACCGAGAACGGTATGAATACCTTGCTGATATCCCACCCGTCGTAACTGGAGTCCTGCTTCTTCGACGACATCACGCCGATCACTGTGAAGGGTATGTCGTTTAGATACACAAACTGTCCGATGGCCGGACGGCTGCCGAAGAGTTGCTTTTTCGCGTCCGACCCGAGAAAAGCCACGCGGCGCGCTTCCTTAAGATCGTCCTGATCGTAGAAGCGCCCTTCGCTCACACCCAGGCTGCGAATCTCGGCGAACTCCGGAGTCGATCCGGTCACGGTGAACGCGGCGGCGTTGTAGGCAGTGTGCGAACGCACCGTCTGTTGCTCAAGTTCCGGAATCGCATACTGGCAGTCCGGAGCCTCCTCCTGAAGATAAGGAAGGTCGGAATCAGTCCAGTGGACGAGACGGCCAGCGCGCGCGCCTCCCGCTTGCAGGCTGGTGCGCCCGTGAAAAACGATCATCAGATCGCGGCCCAGTGTGTCGGCTTGCTTCTGCTGCCCCACGCGCAGTCCCTCGCCGGCAGCGACCATCAGGACAATCGACACCACTCCCCACGCAATGCCAAACATGGTCAGGAGAGTACGCACGCGATGGGCCCAGAGGGTACGGAACACATCGTGGATGAGATCGCGAAATGACATGCTGCAGGTTCGACGCGGAAACACGCAAAATGAAAGCACCGTCTTGGTCGCCTGCTTACAGATACGCCGAACTAAGCCGCTTTGTTCCCCCGCTTGTGAATACCGTTGCGCTCCCGGAATCCAACTCCGAGGTCATACTGAGCGAAGCGGGGCAAGCGAGCGCGCCACGCGCAATCGAAGGGTCCCTGTCCCCTTACCAGCGTGAAAATTTGGGACTTCGGGAAAACCACCCTGTTGCGCGGACGAATCTCTCTCCAACGCAAATCGTTTTACCAACACTTCGCAGGCTTCTATTCCCTCTTAATAAATAGAATGACCCGCCTGCGAACTCTCGACCTCCCCCCTAGTCACAGAAAGCGAATAAGCCCCGCCGCCATCCCCCTTCCACGAAGACAGATCGAAATGCCCGCCCGCCGCGACATGGTAAACACTGATCTTGCGAAACGTCAGCGGTTGGTTCTTCCTGCAAACCTCCGGCTTCTGCGTTGGGCGCAAAAAGTATGCGCCCCGTCCACTTCCCACCACGGTTCCCTTCCCGTCCGGTTCCACCAGCAAGGCAGATTTTTCATCGATCGCAACTTCCCGCGGAGACTTCGACCATCCGTCGCGCATGATGCGGGCCAGAAAAACCAGCGTGCGCCCCATCCGGTCGCGCTTCGCGAAATGCGAATCCGTCAGCAGGTTCTCAAAAAGCGGGATTTTCAAAAACCCACGGACGAGCGTCACCCGTTCGGAATAAGGGTTGGAGAGAACTTCACTCGACGCCAGATCGTTGTCATCGGCCTTGTCGCCGAGCGCGCCATAAACGAACTCGCCCTGCACGGCCAGGCCCGCGCTCGTCCCTCCGATCGGCTTGCCGGCCGCGATATGTGCATTGACCACATCCTCGACTGGCGTGCCTTGCCAGTCGCGAATGTAATTCGCCTGATCGCCGCCCGAAATAAAAACGACTTCCGCTTTCCGGATGATCTCCCCCACCTCCGGATCCTCCGCCGCATCCCGGTTCGGAATTATCAGCGTGGCTACGGAGTTCAGCTTGCACAATCCGTTGACGTATTCGTTGTAGTCGGCGCTGCCAGCCGCGCGCAGCACCAGAAAATCGCCGCCATTGCCCTTCCGGCAAAGCCAGCGGAATGCCTCATCCAGATCGCTCCCGCCGCCCATCATCGCAATCCCTCGGACCGGTTGAGTCTGGATGTCGTCCTTGTTTCCCATGCGGAAGTATTGCCAGGACGCCCCATGAGCGAGGCTTGGCGTCAGCCATACCAGAACCAGCAAGAGCAGAGTAGGCGTCGAGACCGCGTAGCGGAAAAGCGCGCCGCCTGTGCGGCCGATCCTTGGATAGATGTCATGTTCCGCGTCAAGAGTGGAAGCCATCGGTGCCGCTCATTATAGAAGCACAATGCATTTTCGGCGTTGCAGGAAAGCCCAGGCGAGTTTGAGGGATTCGGAAAAACCCGACAGGC
Organism: Terriglobales bacterium; assembly: GCA_049521375.1. Taxonomy (GTDB): domain Bacteria; phylum Acidobacteriota; class Terriglobia; order Terriglobales; family Acidobacteriaceae; genus Acidiflorens. The sequence goes on along the minus strand of JBEKOW010000128.1, from coordinate 577 downwards.
TGCTGAAAACTCAGGTTTGCATCAGGGATATCTCTTTGGAATCAGGATGGTTCCGTATAAGGGCGTCGCTTTGATATCAGGCTGGTTTCGTATCAGGGTATCGCTTTAGCGATATCGCAGGCTTTTCGAAATCAATGCCCCTTTAGGGGCCGGGAATTGATCTCGAGTTTTTCAACAACTTTTTTCGCCGCTGGGAGGGCCGCGTCTATTCCTTGCGCGCGCTGACCGTTTCCGCGTAAGCCGCCCGCAGGTCGCCGGCGTCCGGAAATAACTCAAGGCCGCGCTCCAACAATTTCTTCGACTGGTCCCACTGCCGCAAGTGGGCACGGATGCTGGCGGCGCGAAGAAATGCCTTGGGATTCGCCGCCAACGTGCTCAAACGTTCGGCGACGGCGGCCGCCTCCGGCAGCATGTTTACAAACATGTACGCTTTCATGAGCCGGTCGTGAGCCTCGATCTTCGGCGGCAGCATGGTAGCGGCGTGTTCCAGCCGAGCAAGCCCTTTTTTCGTGATCCCGAGTTTGACCTCGATCAAGCCCAGTTTGCTTTCCAGTTCAGCATTCCCCGCCGATAGCTT
>JBEKOW010000127.1:0-11999 GCA_049521375.1 Terriglobales bacterium | reverse complement strand
GAATACTCCCGCGATATGACGCGCGAGATGGGCAAGGTCCTGAAAGAGACCCGCGGCGACGTGCAGGAAGCCATCGATGCCGCCTACTACAACGCAGGAGAAGGCCGGCGTTTGTTTGGCCCCACCGTTCCCTCCGAATTGCCCAACAAGTTCGCCATGGCCGTGCGCCAGCCCATCGGCGTCTGCGGCATGATTACGCCGTGGAACTTCCCCATGGCCATCTCGTCGTGGAAGCTCCTACCCGCCGTCGTCTGCGGCAACACATGCGTCATCAAGCCCGCGCAGGATACTCCGCTTTCAACTTTCAACCTGGTGCAGGCGCTCACCGACGCCGGCATTCCCAACGGCGTCATCAACATCGTCACCGGATTCGGTTCTGAGGTCGGCACGCCGCTCACCGAAAATCCAACCGTGCGCGCGATCTCGCTCACCGGATCGTCGGCCGTAGGCAGGATTGTCGGCGCAACCGCGGCGAAGAGCTTCAAGCACTGCTCGCTCGAACTGGGCGGTAAGAATCCGATGATTGTCCTCGACGACGCCAATCTCGATCTCGCCATCGAAGGCGGACTCTGGGGCGCGTTTGGCACCACCGGCCAGCGCTGCACCGCCACCAGCCGCATCATCGTGCAGAAGGGCGTGTATCGCGAGTTCATTGACCGCTTCGTAGCGCGCGCCAAAAAGATCAAGGTCGGCAACGGCCTCGACGAAACGGTTGAAATGGGTCCAGCGGTTAACGAGAACCAGCTCAAGACCGACCTCGAATACATCGAGATCGGCAAGAACGAAGGCGCGAAGCTGATGTGCGGCGGCAATCGCCTGGACAAAGGCGAATACGCACACGGATGGTTCCTCGAGCCCACCGTCTTCACCGACGTCGATCCCAAGATGCGCATCGCCCAGGAAGAAATCTTCGGCCCGGTCGTTTCGATCATCCCCTGCGAAGACCTGGAGAACGCGATCGAAATCGCCAACAACATCGAGTATGGTCTCTCCTCGGCGCTCTACACCAAGGATGTAAACAAAGCGTTTTCAGCGATTCGCGATCTGGAAGCGGGAATTACGTACATCAACGCTCCGACGATTGGCGCAGAAGTTCACCTGCCCTTCGGCGGAACCAAAGCCACCGGCAACGGCCACCGCGAAGGCGGAATCGGCGCGATTGACTTCTACACCGAGTGGAAGGCCGTGTACGTCGATTACTCCGACAAGCTGCAAAAGGCGCAGATCGACAGAACAGACTAGTTCTTGAGGGGACTGGGTACCGTTGCGTGCCATTAATGGTCGAGCAGTTGCGCGAAGGCATCCGCTACTGGCACGAAGAAAGGCCCGGATGGGACCAGGACTTCCACAATGCTTTCTAACCCGATTCCGGAAACTGTGTTAACCGAATGCAGTACAACTTCGGGCTCCGTTGTGTGAGGGACAAAGGAATGAGAAAGCTGCTCTTTTTCCTAACGTTGACGTTTCTGCCACTCATCGTCCGGGCGCAGATCACTAGCCTCAAAGTGGAGGTTAAAGCGGATGGGCACGCATGGCAAGCAGTGATTCAAAATCATGGGTCAAGCGCAGTTATGGCTATGCGCACTACCTTTCGAGAGCAACCGGGAATAATGAAGGACGGAAGTATTAATACGGCGGTTGTGGTTGTCTACGACTCAGTTACGCACTATGGTCCTTTTCCTCCTATTGCACCCGGAGGTACTGCGGAACGAGCGGCTCAAGACCCATCCAAGTGGACTGGTGGCGTGGATGCGGCAATCTTCTCAGATGGTCACAGCGAAGGCGACCCGCAGGGTGTGAATGATATCTACGAAAGGCGGCGTGGCGCCTACAATGCCGTTGTCAAGGTGATTCCATTGCTGGATTCGATAGCGACCCAGGGTGCGAACCCATCGGAAGTTGCCGATACTATCCATGGCCTCTATCAGTCGCTCCCGAAGGATCGGACAATCACGGACAGTGAGCGGCTCGGGCTAGGGCCGGTCTACCTGGGAGTAGAAAATCTGCTGCGCACTCAGGGAGACATAGCAGGACTATACGACCCGACGAAATATCCGCCCCAGCCAGGCATCTCCGAGGTCGCCAAGGTCAGCGGCATTCCGCGGGAACAAGCGCATGCCATCGTTATTAGCAAGAAATACCAAGGGTTGAAGGCCCTTCTGGAGGCCAATTTACAACCTGCGACCACGCAGTAGCGAGCGCCTACCGGACCGCTAGTCTCTGCTTCTGTATCACGACTCGCGCCGTTGACTTTGCAATATCCAGTATGACAAAGTAACACTATGCGATCGACCGAGACCTTCACAATCTCATTGCCTCCTGCCATGGCCCAGCAGGTCCAAAAGGCCATGAAGGCCGAACACCGCACGCGCTCAGAACTGGTCCGGGAAGCGCTGCGAGCTTATCTCTCCGGGCGAATGGTTCCAATTGAATCTCCGATCGCATCCGAAACTCGCGCTTACCGCAGGGGGATGGCGGCTTACCAACGCGGGGACTTTGTAACTCTCTCGGAGTACCTCGATGGAATGGACCGTCGTCCTCGCCGGGCCGGCAAGAAAAGCTCTTAGGCGCATTCCGACAAACGACCGGACCCGGATAGAGACCGCGCTGGCCGGAATGCAGCAAGATCCATTTCAGGGCGATGTACGCAAACTGCAAGGGCTTCCAGGCTTTCGTCGCCGTGTAGGACACTGGCGAATTTTCTTCGAGATAAACCTGGAACGTAAACACGTAGTGATCGCCGCCATCGAGCGGCGAACCTCTACCACCTACTGATTCTTACGAGGCTGCAGAACGGTCATTTTCCTTGACGCAGTCGCAGGCCACGCTCTCGGCCTCCTCTTGTACAATCGAGGCGGAAAGTACGCACACATGCCCGTGACCCAGCTTCGCGAGATCCTCCCCGCCGCCCGCCTCGAAAACGTCCGCTATGCCATACGCGATCTCGCCTGCATCGCCGACGAGGTCGCCAAACAGGGACACAAGATCCTGCCGCTCAACATCGGCGACCCGCTGAACTTCGATTTCCAGACACCCGCTCACATGATCGAGGCCGTCTACAAGGCGATGCGCGACGGCAAGAACGGATACTCGCCGTCCTCCGGCATCAAACCGGCTCTCGACGCCATCCGCGGAGAGGCAGCGCGCAAAGGCATCATCACCATTCAGGATGTCTTCATCACCTCCGGCGTAAGCGAGACGGTTGACATTTGTCTCGCCGCCCTCCTCAACCCCGGCGACAACCTGCTGACGCCTTGTCCCGACTACCCGCTCTACTCGGCCGTTCTGGCCAAGCTTGACGTGGGACTCAACGCCTACTACCTGAACGAAGACGACGGCTGGCAGCCCGATCTTGACGACATCAAGCGCAAAATCACGCCCCGCACTCGCGGCATCGTGCTCATCAATCCCAACAATCCCACCGGTTCGGTATGCACTCGTGAGATGCTCGGGCAGATCGCCGACCTCGCGCGCCAGCACAACCTGCTCATCTTCGCCGACGAGATCTACGACAAACTGATCATCGGCCGGGAAAACCAGGACGACGACCCTCATGTTGCCATGGCCGCGGTTGCGCCCGATGTCCCGGTGATCACATTCGGTGGCCTGTCAAAAAATTACCTCGCGCCCGGATGGCGCATCGGGTGGGGCATTGCCAGCGGCGAAGCGGCGGCTATCAAGCCCTATCTTGAAGGTGTAAATAAGCTTCTACGCGCGCGCCTGTGCGCGAATCATCCCGAGCAGTACGCCATTCCTGCCGCGCTCGAAGGCCCGCAGGATCATCTGCCGGAGGTCAAGCGGAAGCTCCGCAGCCGCCGGGATCTCACCATGAAATGGTGCACCGACACCGATCGCGTCAGTTGCGTTTCACCGCGCGGCGCGTTCTATGCCTATCCTCGAATCGACATCCCGGAAGGCGATGACGTGTTCGTGACCGAATTGATCCGCCAGAAGCACGTGATGGTAGTGCACGGCTCGGGCTTCGGCCAGCGTCCGGGCACGAAGCACTTCCGCATCGTTTTCCTTCCCGATGAAAAGACCCTCACAGCGGCGTACTCCGCTATCGGCGACTTTATGCGCGAGCGCTACCGATAGCGGAGCGCCACAGCGGTGGTTCATCAAAAGCGGAACACCGGTCCGAAGGTGACACGCAGATTGTTGCGCGCCCCATTATCAAAATAAATATCGTCCCCGGCCTCAAGGCGAAGTCCGATCGGCCCGGCGAAGCCTTCCAGGCCAACCGCCGGATAGACCGCGAACTTGGCATTGCCGTTTCCGACCGCACCCAACGAGTTTTGGAAACCATCGGGCGCGTTCTGGTTGCTGGTCGAGAAACTGATCAGTCCCGCCTTCGCGGTCGCAAAAAAACGGACCGGACCCGAGCCGGTCTGAAACTTCGGACCAAACAGCGCGTGCAGAACATGGCTGCGCGAACTCACGAGATTTGAAGAAATTCCGTTGTCATACGTACTCGTGTAATTGCGATCGAAGTCGTAGGCCATCTCCGCTTCCAGCTGCATATAGCTCTTCACGTTGAAACCCACGCGCCCGCCCACACCTACAAAATTGATGTCGGGACTCGTGCGATCCAGCCGGAAATAATCAGCAAATGCGCCGATCTCAACATGATTCTCGCTCGCTTGCGAAAGCAACCATTGCGGGCCCACAAAAAAGGCGAGCACAACAAAAGACAAGACAAAACGCTTCATTCAATGCCGTCTCCGGGTCAGTTGACCATCGTCAGCCGCGCCATCTGGCTGCGTGCTGCATTTCGCCTAGGATGCTGACGTTTGAGACGAGGTTGGTCTTTTGTCCAACTTACGGCAGGCGCGAAAACATTTTCCCGATGCGAATAGCGCGGACCCAACCGGCTACGCATTTTCTGGTAGGCGCTTTCTAGTAGATGCCCGGGATCAGCGCGGGAACCTTGCGAGCATATTCCTCGAAGCTTGTTCCGAATCCTTCCCGAAGCAAACGCTCTTCGATCCGAACGCGGATCCAGGTTCCCAGGGCGAAGAGCCCGATCGCGCAGACAAGTGCGGTCCAGTTCCCGACCGCGAGCCCAGTCGCGATCAGCATTCCAAACATGCCGGCATAGATGGGATTTCTGACAAACCGGTAGGGGCCATCCTGGATTAGCGTGTGGTCGTCGACCAGCCGCGCGGCGAGCCCCCACTGTTTTCCCAGCCGTCGCGCCGCGGAATTCACCAGCCAAGCCGAAAATGCAGCAAGCGCCACGCTGAGCACGGCCATCATCCATGCCAACCACTTGCGGGTAAACACCAGGGGCAAACCTTCACGGTGCCGCAGCGGAGAATACCAGACGAGGAAGTAGGCGGCGGCCTGCAGGGCCAGCCCAAGGTATGAAGTGAGGTCGCGCTTGGCTTCGGGCGCGCGGGGCGGGTGCTTCCGAAGCCAGAAGGCGAAGACGAACCACCACCAGCACACGATCACCCCGTAAAAAGCCGCTTTCGCTGCGATCACCGTGGTGAACAATAGGTTGCCCTCAGAGTTGCCCGACCGCTTCAGAACTTTCGTAACTCTACACTGCGATCCATGTTTTCTATACTTGGATTGGATGTTCCGCATGCCTTCCAAGCTTCTTACCGTATTTCTCGCGCCGATCCTCGCTCTGCTCATGAGCGCGTTCTCGATGGCGCAAAGCGAGTCTCCCGACGCTCTCTACGAGCGCGGCATGGATGCCATTACCGGCGTGGGCGCCTCCCACAATGACGCGCTCGGTGTCGATTATTTCAAGCGCTCCTCTGAACTCGGCTACGGACCCGCCGAAATCGCGCTCGGATACTACTACGAAATGGGCACCTTCATCACCGGCAACCAGGGGCAGCCCTCCGTGGATTTGTACAAGAAAGCCGCAGTCCAGGGCGATCCTCTGGGCGCATGGCTCACCGGACGAAGATACTTCCTCGGCAACGGTGTGCCCAAAGACCTCGACGCAGCCCGCAAATGGCTCAAGATGGCGGCCGACCAGAACAACGCTTTCGGAGCCTATTACCTCGGCCGCCTCATGGCCGACAAGGACTACACCAAGGCGCCCGCACTCTACAAGATCGCTGCCGACCAGGGTCTGCCGCAAGCGCAATACTTCTACGGCAAAGCGTTGAAGGAGGGCCGCGGCGTCGCTCAGGACCGCTTCAACGCCTATGTCTGGCTCAACATCGCGGTAGATGCCGGTTACGCCGCCGCCAACCCCGAGCTGAACGACCTCCACAGCAGCGGCCTTCTGAGCCTGGACGAGATTGCGCAGGCTCGAAATAAGGCGCGCGAGATGGAGCAAATGGTGATTCGTGCGGTGAGCGCCCGAGGCTGCTCCGGATGGGACGGCGAGTTCGCCGAGTTCCCCACTCCTCCGCCACCCAACCTGCAGCGCTTCTGCCACTAGAATCGTCCTCCCACCAAAAAGTCCCGCCGGAAAGTAAAAGGCGGATCTTCGTCCAAAAGACGGCTAACCCGATGGCTGATGACGCCCTTCCCGCACACCTCCCTGTGCCCCCTGTCACTGACCAGATGTTTCTCCTGGCGTAATCAATAAATGGATAGGAATCTCGTTTTTTATTCCGTCCGCGGAGGAATTCATGGCAACTCTGACCCATGACCAGCAAGCCAATGCCAAGCAGGCCGATCTCGCAGGTCCCGGCATTGGCAACTACACGGAACTCGAACAGGTTCTGCCCAATGACTACCGCTCCCTGCTCGACCGGCGCGACACGCAAAAAGCCATCTTCCAGGTCAAACGGTATATCGAAGACAACCTGTGTAAAGCCCTCAACCTGATGATGGTCGAAGTGCCGCTCATTGTGGATGTCGACAGCGGAGTCAATGACATGCTCGATCGCGATGGCTCGCGCACTCCCGTGGCATTCCACATCTCGAATGATCGCAACGTGCATCCCATCGACTCGCAGGTGGTGCAGGCGGCCACCAAGTGGAAACGCGTTGCCCTCAGACAATTCGACTGCAAGCCCGGCGAAGGCATCTGCACCGACATGCGCGCCGTGCGCAAGGATTATTTTCTCGACCACGATCACTCCGCCTACGTCGACCAGTGGGACTGGGAGCGTGCCATCCATCCCGAGGATCGCAAAGTCGCGTTCCTGAAAGAGATCGTGCAGAAAATCTGGGGTGTACTGGTAGGAGCGGAGAAATTTGCCCAGGACCTCTTCCCTGCCCTGCGCGATCCGCGCTTCCCCAACCTGCCCGAGGAACTCACGTTCCTGCACGCCGAGGAAATCCTCGACATGTTCCCCAACCTTCCCCGGAAGCAGCGTGAGACCGAGATTCTGCAGAAGTATCCAGCCGTGTTCATCATCGGCATCGGCTGGCTGCTAAAAGATGGCTACCCGCACGAAAACCGCGCCGCCGACTACGACGATTGGATCACCGATACCAGGAGAGAAACGCACAAGGAAACTCACGGCCTCAACGGCGACATCCTGGTCTGGAACTCGGTCACCAGGCGCCGCCATGAGCTCAGTTCGATGGGTATCCGCGTCAACGCCGAAACTTTGCGCCGCCAACTCGAGATGTCGAACCTGCTCGGCAATCTCCAGTTCCCCTACCACCAGGCCATCATCAATAACGAACTCCCGCTCTCGATCGGCGGAGGCATCGGCCAGTCCCGCACCCTGATGCTGCTTTTGCGCAAAGCGCACCTGGGAGAAGTCAGCGTAACGGTATGGCCCAAAATCCTCAAGGAGATCTGCGCCCGGAAGAACATTTTCGTGCTTGAGTAGCTGCCAGAGAGTGACCTGTCCACTTATCATTCGCCCCTGCCGGCAAGAACCCTGGTTTATTGCTGAGCGGCGAGCATTGCGTCATAAGACTTGAGCAGATCTGCTAAGCGATCCTTGGCTACAAACGGTGTCCGAAAAAAACGCTCCACGGTCGCATCGAAAACCGCCGGATCGTCATAGGGAATCATGTGCGTTGCATTCGGGAAAATGCAAAGCTGGCGGTTACGCAAATGGTGGTAGATCTCCAACGTGTGCTCGTCGCGAATCGCATCGTGATCGGCGGCCAGCACTAGCGTCGGTGCCGTGATGGCTTCGAGCGCCGCGGGAGCGATGTGCGGCTCGTCCAGCATCATCTGCATCAGTTTCGCCTCCCGTCGGCCCGATTCTTCTTTGGAGTTGGCTAGAGCCTTCTTCTTCGTGGCCTCGATCCAGTCGAGGACTTCCGGAGCCAAACCCTCCGGGTAGAGATTCGCGGCCATCGCTGCGATCTTGCTTACCTTCTCAGGATGCCGGATGCCCAGCAGCAGCGCTTCGATCCCGCCATCGCTCCATCCCAACACGTAGACGGGGCCGCTATGAAGATGGTCGAGCAGCGCCGCGAGATCGTCCGTCATCTTCTCGTACGTGATCTTGTCGGGGCTGTCGGCAGATCGGCCCTGATCGCGGCTATCCATCGCGATCACCTGATAGTGCATGCGGAAATAATCGATCTGGGCCTTGAAATCCGCAATGCTGCCACCGTTGCCATGAATCAGAAGCAGCGGCTGGCCGGCACCGTAAACCTCGTAATAGAGCCGAATGCCATCGTGGACGAACGTCTTGCCCACGGCTAAGTTCGAGCCGTATTTCGCGGCGCTTGCTCTGGTCACTGAGGCCGCCGGGCCTGACGGAGGCGGTGCGTCCTGTGCGCTTACGCCGCTACACCAAACAAGAGCACCCACAACAAAGGCGATCAGCCTGCGACGCATGAGTTCCTCCAATGTGATATGACTAAACCGCGATTGAAAATGGCTGCCGGGCCGGGCGTCTGAGTATCGCGATAGAAGATAGACTGCGGCTCTAAACCATCCCCGTCCCCCAGAGATCGTGCAAGTGCAAGATCCCCAGCACGCGCCGCTTCCCATCCACTACCACGAGCGAGGTAATCTTCAACTCTTCCATGCGCGCCAAAGCGGTCGCCGCAAATTCCTGCGACCCAATCGTCTTGGGAGCACGCGTCATGCATTCCTCGGCCGTGAGGTCGAGGGTGTCTTTTCCCCGCTGTTCCAGCAGCCGCCGTAAATCACCATCGCTGATCACTCCCAGCAAACGATCGCCATCGGCCACCGTCGTCATTCCGAGCTTCTTCCGTGACATTTCATAAATCACGTCTGGCATCTTCGTCTGCGCCGCAACCCGCGGCACCGCATCGCCCGAGTGCATCAGCGACTCTACCCGCGCCAGCCGTTTCCCTAATTTGCCCCCCGGATGCAAATTGGCAAAATCTTCTTCTCTGAATCCGCGCTTCTCCGAGAGCGCAACAGCCAGCGCATCGCCCAAGGCAAGCATCGTGGTAGTAGAGGTAGTAGGAGCCAGCCCCAGCGAACAAGCCTCCTGCGAAATCGAACAGTCGAGTGCCACCTCAGCCGCTGTCGCCAGCGTCGACAGCGTGCGCTTCTTTCTCGGATCGTCATCCAGTTCCGGCGCCACCGTCGACACCGCACGGTTCTTCATCGGACTGTCATCCTGAGCGGCGCCCGAGCCGCGACGCGGTGAGGGCAAGTCGAAGGACCCCTGCGTTTCCTCGCACGTCATCGTAATCAGCGGCACCTGCAGCCGCTTAATCGTAGCCAGAAGCTGCAATATCTCCTCCGTCTCACCGCTGGCCGAAAGCACCAGCACCACATCGCCGCGCACGATCATGCCCAGATCGCCATGCAGCGCTTCCACCGGGTGCAGATAAAGCGCCGGCGACCCGGTCGAACTCAACGTCGCTGCGATCTTTCGCGCGATCAGTCCGCTCTTTCCCATGCCGGAAACGACAACGCGCCCCAGGCAATGGAACATCAAATCGAGCGCGCGCTCGAAGTCCGCCGCCATCGGCCCGGCCAGCCGGTCGGCCAGCGCGCGTAAGGCCTCGGCCTCAATGCGCACCACGTTTTCGCCAGTGTGCTTCATGGAACCGAAGATGTTAGCAGACATGAAGACTTAGGTTGAAGACCGCCAGTGGATACAAATCCAGCGTCGGAAGCGAATCCTAGCTCGCAGCTCGTAGCTCGAGGCCCGAGGCTCTCTAGAAATGATCGTCCACCTGCCGACCCGGACGCTGAAGGGCCTGCGCCTGGATCACGCTATCCCATGGACTGGCTTGCCAGTTATCTTTCTTGTATTCGCTGCGCACCCACGGCGGCAGTGTAAAGTGCAACCTTCCGCTGATCGCGTGCACATACGGCTCGTACAGCCCGCGTAGCTCGCGCAGGCGGTCAGCGGCATCCGCGCCATCGTACAGGGTCACTCCCTGGCGGGCGAGTTCCTTGCGCAGCTTCTCAAATTCCTCTTCTGAAAGGCGAGCGGGTGCGTGCGGATCGTATCTTGCATTCACCGTCTGCGCGAGGTCGACCGCTGCGTGCCGCGCCATGGCAAACGTCAGCTTCGCCTGCTCGGGATGAATGCCATCCACTCCCATCATGATGAGCGACGTAATATCCAGCATGGTCGTAAGAGCACCCAGCCACGATTGATTACTGTGCTGTGACCTGAAAAACAGCAGGGCGGGATAGGAGATATGGCTGGATAGCAGATCGGCCGACCAGCGTTCCCAGTCGCGAAAAATGTCGTCCAGCACGGTCTGCTCCGGGCAGCATCCCAGACGGCCCAGGAAGTCGGCGGCGCTCGGTGGCGATCCCGCCCGCGCATCCAGGAGAGAGATTTCAATCTCGCGCGTGGCAAACGAGTTGTAAATGACGGGAAGATATCCGACCACGACACCCAGGAACGCGAAGCCCATGCCCGCTTCCATCACGGCCAGAGCCCGGGCAGCGGCATTGCTGGGGACGATGTCCCCATATCCCAGCGTGAAGAATGTTTCTCCGCTGTGGTAGACCAGCTTCCCGAAGGTAAGCTTCTCGTTGGTGTTGAGTAGAAGATGCTCGCCCAGCCCGTACTGCACGCATGCGAAACCAAAAATCAGTCCCAGCGCCCAGAACCCCAGCAGGAAAAGCAGCGACAGCGGCCCGTAGTACGCAAGAAACCCTTCCCGGCGGCTGTTCGATTTGATGTGCTGCGCAATCCGCATCCAGCGGACCCAGGTCGCCCTGTAGAACAACGCCGTGATCCGGAAGTTGCGTTGAATGCGCCGCGGCAGCACCACCGTCTCAAACGCATCCAGCAGGATGGTGAACACCAGAATGCAACCGGCTATTGAAGCCCATAAATGCATACGCGATGAGATACAGATGTCGCGGAATGGTATCAGATTCAGAATGGAAGCAAGAGGGCAGAGGTTAGATTGCAGAAGTTAAAGCCTATGGGTTCGCAGTAGGGTTAAATCTGATAGGTTTTTTGGCTCTGCTATCTAACTCTGACCTCCGCAATCGCCTACGGTGTCGCGTGCGCCGCGACCAGTGCCCCATGCACCGCCTGCAATTCCTTCAGCACGCCCCGCAGGTTACGCGAATCCAGCGCATTCGCTCCATCGCTCTTGGCTTCCTTGGGATTGTCGTGGACTTCCATGAACACGCCGTCCACTCCCGCCGCGACCGCCGCGCGCGAAAGCACGGGAATAAATTCAGGCTGGCCCCCGCTGACCGCCGGACCATCCCCGTCCCCGTGTGAGGCAGACGGCAACTGCACGGAGTGCGTGGCATCGAACACCACGGGCGCAAACTTGCGCATGATGGCCAGCGACCGCATATCCACGACCAGGTTGTTGTAGCCGAACGAAGACCCGCGCTCGGTGACGAACACCTGGCTGTTTCCCGCGTCGCGGCACTTTTCGACCACATGCTTCATATCCCAGGGCGAAACAAATTGCCCCTTCTTGATGTTTACCGGACGCCCGCTCAGCGCCGCCGCCACAATTAAATCCGTCTGCCGGCACAAGAATGCCGGAATCTGCAGCACATCCACCACTTCCGCCACCGCCGCCACATCGGAGGCCTGATGCACATCCGTTAACACCGGGATATGCACCTCATCCTTGACCTTCTTCAGAATGCGCAAACCCTCTTTGATTCCGGGGCCACGGAAACTGCGAATCGACGTGCG
>JBEKOW010000126.1:0-14936 GCA_049521375.1 Terriglobales bacterium | reverse complement strand
CATTATTTAGAATCAGTGACTTACGGCGATATAACTCGAAAAGATGGCTGCAAACTATTAAAGAATATATACTTTACTGGCTTTGTATAGAGAAGCGCGAGTCACTGGTTCGTTTCGGGCAAATGACGTGCGCCTCCCGGTTGAATTCAAGTTAACGATTCGGTTACTAACAGTTTTGAACGCGAGGCGGGCTATGTCAAGCGGAAAACGATGGGCGGTGGTGGGTGGGTTGGCCGGAGCTTGAAATTTGCGGATGGTAGAATCCCCGCCATGGCGAACTTTCTTGCACGACTGAATCGAGGGGTTCGGCATCTGGGGTACGTGCAGGAATTCTTGCGATGCTTCCTGGTGTTTCGCTCGCCGCTTCGCACGATATTCGGATATCTTTGGCTTCCTGTTTCATATCCATTTTTTTGTGTCACCCGTTCGGGAGATAGGTTCCGCGTCATCAATCGGTCGGATCTGGCAACCGTCTGGATTATTTATTTGCGTAACGAATACAACGTAAGACTTGAGGATAAGGTAATTCTCGACGGTGGCGCCAATATTGGCGCTTTTTCCGTCTTTGCGGCGTCGCGCGCCGCGGGGGCCCGGATCTTTGCAGTTGAGCCGTTTCCCTCGACCTTTGACAGATTGGAGGAAAGCGTGCGGGCGAATCATCTCGAGGACCGCGTAACCTGCATGCGGGTTGCTCTCGCATCGGAAGATCAAAACGTGAACATGTACGCGGCGACCCATGTAGACAGTCAAGCAAGGCAAGTGATTAAACCTTCGGGGCCGGATACTGTGAGAGTTCCTGCTCTTTCTCTGTCGTCGTTGCTGGAGCGAATCGGAGTCGCCGAGTTTGACCTTCTTAAAATGGATATCGAGGGTGGCGAACACCCTGTCGTACTGCATACGGACGCACGGGTGCTTTCTCGATTCAAGCGAATAAGCATCGAGTATCACCAGACGGGCGAAAAAAAACCTCTATTCCAGCATCTTATGGCCGCCGGCTTCGTACTCCGGCGCGACCGGGTCTTGGGCTTCAACTACGGCGTTGCCGAGTTCCTTTTCGAAGGAAAGATCGCAGCCTAGTCTTACATTTTGAGTGAGGACATAAAGAGTAGTGTCAGACGTTGACAAGTGGTACCAGGATTACTGGGCGCGCCATCGGGCTCGCGACGTCATTTATAAATCGCTGCGGGCGCGTTGTCTGTCGTGCGAGGATTTGCCGGGGCTGAACGAATACGAGCAGGTGATTTTCGATAGGACACGAGATGCAGCACGATTGCTGGATTACGGGGGCGGAGACAACCGGCTGAAGCGGAAGTTTCTGGCGGCCGGGTTTCGCGGAAAATACGAGACGCTCGACATGTCGGACGAGGAGCCGCATGAATACCGGACGATTGCTGAGGTCACGGGAGAGTTCGATGCGATTCTGTGCCTGGAGGTGATCGAGCACATCGCGCTGAACGATTACGTCGATCTCATGGATGCATTCGGCAAGCTTTTGCGTCCGGGGGGAGTGCTGGTGATTTCGACCCCGAATCCGCTGTGCGTGGTGCCGATGTGGGCGGGTGATCCTGGGCATGTGCAGCAGTATCCGATAGCCGACCTGGCCGCGGACTTCGTGATTCGGGGCCATGAGGTAGAGGGGTTTCGCGTGCGCTACGGCGCGTGGCCGAAGGGAATCAGGCCACGGCTGCGTTTTTTGGCGATGCGGGTGCTGTGCTATTTACTGAGCGTGGATTACGCGCAGGGGATCGTGGTCATTGGGAAGAAGAAGGAACAACGCTAGAAGATGGAAAGCGTCCAGACATGTGACTGTTGCGGCGCGGCCCTTACGGGAGATCGAGTGCCGGGGATGGCCGAAGTGAGCTTGCTGCAATGCGAGTGTGGACTTGTAACTACTTCACCGCGCCCGGCCATTGAAGAAATTGGCCGATACTACCCTCCAACTTACTATTCCTACACACCCAGGACGCCGACTGTCACGCGGCGCATGGTTGACAAGCTGAAGGAATACAAGTGCGGATATCCCGTAAGGGATGGTATTCCCGCCCGCCTGTTTTGGAAGTGTGCGACTGCCGTTCTTGGAAACGCGTTCCTTTATTATCTGCCTTACCGAGGCGCCGGACAGCGATTGCTCGAAGTTGGATGTGGCACTGGCGCCGATTTGCTTTGGGCAAAAGAACACGGTTGGGACGTCCACGGACTGGAGATCAGCGAAAGCGCAGTCGAGGTTGCGAAGATGCGGGGGCTTCAGAATGTGTGGTGCTCCACATTCGAGAATGCGGATCTGCCGAATGATGCATTTGACTGCATCGTGATGAGCCAGGTTCTTGAGCACTTCCATTCGCCGAGTAAGGCTCTCCGAAAATGTCACGCGCTTTTGCATCAAGGAGGTGTCCTGTTGGTTGCGGTGCCAAGGTTTGACAGTTGGAATCGTCACGTCCTCGGAAACTATTGGGGAAACCTTCAGTTCCCGGTCCATCTCTACCATTTCAATCTTCCGGTTCTGGAGCGGATGATGCGGGATGCCGGCTTTCACGTTTGCGATGTGCGCCTTAGCTCCAAATTAGTGAATTTTTCTTATGCTTTGCGCAGCATGAGGCAGTTCCATATTTTCGGTCGCATCTTCACTCGGCCTCGCGGAAGCCTCAGCGACGTGATGTTGATTGTCGGGGAGAAGGTGTAAAGATTCTTGCAGGTTGGCTCCCAAGAAGGCCGATACGAGCCTGCATGTCGGGGCCGTTGCAGAGGCCCCTGCCACACGCCGCTTCCCAAGCCTGGTTTCGGGCTGCGCACGACTGGCAAAAAACTGCGACATACGTGCAAAACCGCAGTGGCGACCCACGTTCGACCCGAACCGTAAAGCTGCAGTCTGCGATCCTTCCGTCGTCGGCGAAAGCTGGCGAATCAGGCCTGCGTTTGAACCCGATCACCATCGGGAATGCTCCTCAAATAAGGGATTTCCACTATGCCTGCAAGCGCTGGCCTGCAGACGAATCTGATGACGTGGCTCGTCATGACCGCACTGGCCGCGTGCTGGGCGATTTCCGTCCGGCTGACGCCGGGGTGGAAGCAGGAGGGTTGGCCCGCGCTGTTGAAGTCGGTCTACGGATTTGTGTGGCTGGGCTTCGGGCTGGACATTGTTCTGCGCTTTCTGATGCTCTCCTACAACGCGGTGGAATGGGGGAACGACACTTCACGCCTGGTGGCCTTGCCGGTGGAGACGGTCAACTACACGCTGGCCTATTGCGGAGCGTTCTGGCTTCTGTTGGCGACCGGATATGCGGTGGCGCTGCGTCGTCCGACGGCGGGCCCACTGCGGCTGACGCGCGTCTTCACGCTTGATCTTGTCTATGGTTCAGCGGTTCCCGCCGCGCTTCTGTTCTCCCTGCTTTTCTATCTGACCGACGTGCCGGATCGAGTGCCAGTGGTATTGCTGACTCCACTCGGCGTACTGGCGGGGCTTTACATGATTCCCGCAACGATCGTGTGGTGGGATCACTTCGCGCGGCCCGGGCCGTGGTGGCGCATCTCGAGCCTGCACGTGATCGTGCTGCTGCCGGCCTTTGTCAACGGGTGGCTCAGTCCGTATCGCGAAAATTTTACGCCGCTGTTT
This sequence comes from Terriglobales bacterium, assembly GCA_049521375.1. Classification (GTDB taxonomy): domain Bacteria; phylum Acidobacteriota; class Terriglobia; order Terriglobales; family Acidobacteriaceae; genus Acidiflorens. The sequence continues at coordinate 11,326 of JBEKOW010000126.1, read as the reverse complement.
CTGATCCCGCTGGTGGCCGCGCTGTTCGCGGGACGGAGGCCGGTACTGGCGAAGGCGGTACCGGTGGGTCTTGCCTGTTTTCTCGTGCTGAGCACGCTGGTCGGCTCCTACCGGCAGATCAAGTGGGAGAACACGCGTCCCGAAGAAGTCGCGAGCGAGGTTCGGAGCGCTGGACTGCTGGAGTGGTTCACGGGCGACTTTGGACGCCGCATGGCGCGCTTTCACTCCTTCGATTCGTTCTTGCTGACGATGCACCTGGTGCCGAATGCGCAGCCTTACTCGGGGCGCGACGTGCTGGTGAGGCCGTTTATTCACGGGTTCGTGCCGCGGCTGTTGAACAGCAGCAAAGAAGCGGCGGATGCGGGAGAAAAATTCGGGGCGAACATCTGGGCGTATGACGATCCGAAAGCGCGCGACCATGGCGGGGCCGCGATCGCTCCTTCGATGCCGGGAGATTTGTATGACGCCGGGGGGGTGCTCTACCTGGCGCTGGGAGCGCTGATGTGGGGCGCTGTGCTGGGGCTGGTGGATGGATGGAAGTCCCATCTGCCGGGCTTTGTGGCGGCCGCGCTGACGGCGCTAATGGCGACGCACTGCGCGATGTCGATCGAGCGCGATTTCGATCATGAAGTGGCGGGACTCATCCAGATGCTGCTGGTCGTGCTGGTGGTGAGCGGCGTGATCGCGTTGTCACGGCGGCGCGAGACCGAGTTTTCCTTGGGGTTCGACCCTGGTCTGGAGCGTGGCTAGGCGATGAAGGTTCTGATCCTGGCAACGGACATTTACACGCGCAGCGGAATTGCGCGGTACACGTCTGCACTCGCGCAATCGCTGGGCACCATGCTCGGAGCGGAGAACGTGGAAGTTCTTTGCTTTTTTTCGTGGGGCCAGCCGGAGGATGTTCGGCGCGACTTTCGCATTATCGGAATGGTCAGCGATCGGCGGCGGGCGGGAGCAGTTTCCCGGCTGCGTTTCCTGTGGAACGCGCTGCGGGCCGGGTTCCGCGGCTATGACCTGGTCATCGCGAACCATGTTGCGCTGGCTCCGGTGGCGTGGATGCTGAACCGAATATTTCAGACTCCGTACTGGGTGTCATGCCACAGCATTGAAATCTGGTGGGGCACAACCCGGGCGCGGCGAGCGGCTTTGAAACATGCCGACCTTATTTTGCCGGTCAGCCATTACACGGCGGAAGTGATACGGAGGATCGAGGGAATCGAGAGTTCGCGAGTCACGGTGCTATACAACGCAATTCCGGACTCGTTCGACAAGGCATTCGCCTCGAGGGAATCGTCGCGCATAGGGGCAGGGAAGAGCACTCCCAGGCTGTTGTCGGTTTGCAATTTGGTCCGCGGAAACGAGTTCAAGGGAGTCGACACGGTGATTCGCGCGCTGCCGGCCCTGCTCAAGGTGTTTCCGGACCTGCGCTGCACGGTGGTCGGTGAGGGCGAAATCCGCGCGGACTTACAGCACTTTGCCGCATACACCGGCGTGTCTGGGAACGTGGTTTTTCTGGGCGAAGTTTCTGATGCGGAATTGACTCAGCAATATCGCGACTGCGACGTTTTCGTGCTTCCCAGCCGGGGACAACAGCGCGGAGAGATTGGCGGCGAGGGCTTTGGGCGCGTGTATGTCGAGGCGGCGCTGGCAGGGAAGCCGGTCGTGGGCAGCAAGACGGGCGGCGCGGCGGAAGCTGTGATTCACGGCAAGACGGGCTTCCTGGTCGATCCCGAATCGACAGAGGAAGTTTCCAGGGCGGTGCTCGACATCCTGCAGGATTCGGAACTGGCCGCCCGCATGGGATCGCACGGGAGAAAGTGGGCTCTCGATAATTTCTCGGAAGACGCGCTGAGTCAATCGTTGCGCGGCTTATTGCGTGGTTACGGTTTCGAAAATGAACGGGTTGGCGAATTGGCGCACGCGGGTGGGCAGTCATGACGAAACTCATGAAAGAGCTTGAAGAATTGCCCGCGGGTTTTAGCGAGCCGACTGCGCTTCCTGCGACGCCGGATGAACAGAAGGAATGGCAGCGAGCCAACCGCACATGGTGGGAAACCCACCCGATGCGGTACGACTGGAAAGACGCGATTCCCGGTGAGGAGTTCAGTAAGGATTTCTTTGCCGAGATTGACCGGCGTTTCTTCACAGCGGCGGCGCTTTATGCACCTTGGAAAACAATTCCTTTCGACCCGCTTATAGATTTCGACGCTCTTAATGACAAGGATGTCCTTGAGATTGGCGTCGGGAATGGAAGTCACGCCCAACTTCTCGCGTCCCATGCGAAGTCATTCACTGGGATCGATCTCACCGAATATGCGGTCAAGAGCACGTCCCAGAGGATGCGGGCCTTCGGACTTACGGGAACGGTGCACCAGATGGATGCCGAGCAGATGCAGTTCGCGGACTGCACTTTCGATTTCATCTGGAGCTGGGGCGTAATCCACCACTCGTCAAGTACCCGAAAAGTTCTGGAGGAGATGCATCGGGTTTTGCGACCTGGTGGTGAGGCCCTGGTGATGGTGTACCACCGCACTTTTTGGGAGTACTACGTACAGGGCACGATGCTCGCGCTCTTGTCGAGGCAGATCTTCAAGCCATCCGCGCTGCACAACAATATCCAGCGGAGATCAGATGGCGCGATGGCTCGCTATTACAAACGCGCAGAGTGGGCACAGTTGGTATCTGATCTTTTTTCCGTTACGGACATGCGCATCTACGGGAAGAAGACGGAGCTTGTGCCCATGCCGTCGGGAAAACTGAAAGATCGGCTGGTTGGAGCGATCCCGAATAGTTTCAGCCGCTTTCTCACGAACACCTGTGGATGGGGCTCATTCCTCGTTTCACGACTCCGTAAGGAGGCGGTGTAGCGAGCTATGTGCGGAATCATGGGGATGTTCGGCGACGGGCGGGTCGAAGAGATGGCGGCCGGCGTGCGCTCCATGATGGCGGCATTGCGGCACCGGGGGCCGGATGCTGAGGCCAGCGTCGAGATTGCGGCGGGGGATACAGCCCTGATGCTCGGACACACGCGGCTTTCGATTCTTGATCTGAGCGCGGGCTCGGCGCAGCCGATCAAGCATGCAGAGACCGGGTCGTGGCTGATTTATAACGGCGAAATTTACAACTTCCGCGAGTTGCGCTCTGAACTGGAGAGGCTGGGCTTTCGCTTCCAAACTTCGGGCGACACCGAAGTGTTGCTGCACGCTCTGGTCGCGTGGGGTGAGACAGCGCTGTCTCGGCTTGAGGGCATGTTCGCTTTTGCCTTCTGGGATGGGCGGGAGCGAACTCTGCTGCTGGCGCGGGATGCGATGGGCATCAAGCCGCTCTACTTTTATCACGACAACTCGCCTCACGGTCAAACCGGCACTCGAATGTTTGCGTTCGCTTCCGAAGTGAAGGCTTTGGAGCGGGCGCAGATTTGTCCGATGACGCTGGATGAAGATGCGGTCGATTCTTTCCTGACTTTCGGAGCCGTGATTGGTCCGAACACGATTCGGAAAGAAATTCGGGAATTGCAGCCGGGCCATTGGTTGTGCCTGAATGCGCGCTTGGAACTCACCGAGCGGCAGTATTGGTCGCTGGCCGATGCCGCGAATGACGAATCGCAGTTCGACGGGACGTTCGAAGGGGCTACTTCACTAATTCGGAAGCGGCTTGAACATGCAGTGAGCGCGCAGCTGGTTAGCGATGTTCCGTTGGGGGTCTTTCTATCGGGCGGAGTCGATTCGAGTTTGCTGGCGCTTCTGGCCTCGCAGTTCGCGAGCGGTCCGATCACGCTGATGACGGTGGCGTTTCCGGAGCAGGAGTTTTCCGAGTTGCCATACGCACGGGAGATTGCCCAGGGGCTCCCGCATCCGCACCAGGTGGTGACGTTAAGCGCGACTGACTTGCAGCGACTGCTGCCGGATGCGCTGGCCGCGATGGACCAACCCACGGTTGACGGGATCAATACGTACGTTATCTCGAGAGCAGGCGCGGATTGCGGGCTGAAGGTGCTGCTGACGGGAATTGGCGGCGATGAGTTGTTCGGCGGATACACAACCTTCGTCAACGCTCCCAGGCTGTTGAAGTACGGGGCGGGATTGCGTCGAGTCGCGCGTTTGATGGGGAAGTTGGGCACGAAGAATCCGATTCCGTGGAAGAAAGTCGCGGACGCCGGCGAGCTTGGAAATCTGGCTGAGGCTTATCTGTTGCAGCGAAGCATCCGCTGGCGGCGCGGCAAATCGGCGGCGATCGCGGAACGAATGCAGGCAAGTATCGACCCGTTCGACAACGATTTTCAGAAGATTGCTGCGCTCGAGCTGGAGTTTTATGCGCGCAACCAGCTGCTGCGCGATGCCGACGTGTTCAGCATGGCCAACTCGGTGGAGTTGAGGGTTCCGTTCCTCGACCTCGCGCTGGCGAAGGCGGCGCTTTCGATCGCTCCCAAACATCATTTTGCGGGTGGGCGCGGGAAGCGGATTACGCGGAACCTTCTTGCAGAACTGGCGGGCGAACGCGTGGCGCAACGGCGGAAGATGGGATTCACCTTCCCGTGGCGGCAGTGGTTGCAGAAAACTTTGCGGGAGACGATCGCGGACACATTGCGCGACGAACAGCTTTACGAGCCGCTGATGCTGAACCCAGAGTACGGACGTGATTTGCTCGACGGCCTGGAGCGAGACGACCGACTGCAATCGTGGTCGGAGGTGTGGTCACTTTTCACGCTGCTGCACTGGCAGGCGAGAAGCGGGGTGGACTGTGCCGTTGCCTAAGGTTGCAACTTTGTGCGCAAGGGCTGCCGCTGTTGTGCGTGAAAGTCGCTCAGGGCGCGGCATCTGCGGGACAGATCACAATGTAATGTGTCATACATCACAGAGTCAGATCGGCGGTTTTGTAATAACAAAAAGACTCGGGCGTATCGAGGGGGACACTGCCAAGATCATCGTCCCGGGTGCAATCCACAATAAATCTCAGCCCGTATGCCAGGTGCGGCATTTCGGAAGGATGTCGGATTTCGGGTACGGGCGGGGATTGCCGCGGGCTTTCCAGAATCCGAACCCGCAGCGAATTCTCTTGAAGCCAAGGCTCGCGATCAGGAACGGGGTGCAACATGCCGTTGCCTAAGGTCGCCGTGTTGTGCGCAATCAGCGGGCTGGGAGGGGCGGAGATCAGCCTGCTGGAACTGGTGGCGCGTCTGCGTGACTCGTATGAATTCCATCTCATCGTGCCGGGCGAAGGCTCGTTCAAGAAGAACGCGGAACTGGCGGGTGCGAAGACGTGGGTGTTGGCCTGGCCGGAAGCGCTGGCCAAGACCGGGGAGACCGCAGCGCATGCGGGCCCGATGCGGTTGTTGCGCGCGATGGCATCGGTTCAGGATTTCACTCGGCGGCTGTCGAAGTTGATCGCCGGGATCGGACCGTCGGCGCTGATCACCAACGCGGTCAAGGCGCACGTGGTTGGCGCGCTCATTCGCAGACCGAAGCGGGTGCCGCTCATCTGGTACATGCGCGACGGGCTCGAAGATCGCGCTCTCTCGCGCAAACTGTTGGCGGCGCTTTCATGGCGCTGCGATCTGGCGATCTGCATATCCCATTATGTTGCGGGGCAATTCCGGCGCTATGTATCCGCATCAGTGCCTGCCAATGTGGTTTACAACATCGTGGACCTGGAGCGCTTCCGTCCCTATTCCGATCGCGATACAGGAACTCAGCCGAGCGCCTGCAGGGGGTGCGCGAACCCAGATTTCGTTGCGTTCGATGTTCCTGAATACGTGCCCGATTTTGCCCTCCCTCAGTTCGAGTTTGATAAGTGCGGGAAGATGGAGCCCAAGAAAAATCCGGCTGAAGTCTGGTTCGGGATGGTGGGTGCGATTACTCCGCTCAAGGGGCAGGACATTTTTATCGAGGCGGCGGAGAAGGTCTTAAAACGCCTGCCGGACGCGGCATTTGTGATTGTTGGCGACAACCCTTACGCCACCGAGAGCACGCTCGGTTACCAGCAGGCCTTGCTGCGCAAAGTGGAAGATTCGGCGCTGCGCGGGCGCGTGAAGTTTCTGGGCTACCGAAAGGATGTTCCGGAAATTCTTGCGCGCCTGGATGTGCTGGTGCAGCCGAACCGCGGGCCGGAGGGTTTGGGGCGATCGGTTCTGGAAGCGCTGGCCTGCGGCGTTCCGGTGATTGCGGTCGACAAGTGGGGTCCGGCGGAATTAATTTGCGACGGGCGGACGGGTTTGCTTTTCCCGCCGCTGGATACGGACATGCTCGCGGCCCGGATGATCGAACTGGGAAGAGACAGGGCGTTGCGGAAGAAGATGGGAAGCCGTGGCCGGGGCTGGATTCAGGAGAATCTCGTGCCGGACGACCTGGCGAAACAATTCGCGGGCATCCTGACAAAGACGATTTCCCCACCACTGCGCGAGGCGATTGCATGAGAGTCCTGCAACTCGGAAAATTCTACGATCCCGTGGTGGGCGGAATGGAAAGCGCGCTGCGGGAGATTTGCGAGACGCTACACCAGCAGGTCGATCTGCGCGTGGTGGTGGCGAATACACGCTGTCGCACCGAGCACGACAGCAAGACGGTGCCGGTCACGCGCGTAGCCAGCCTGGGGAAACTTTTCTCGCTTTCGATGGCGCCGACTTTCCCTCTGTGGGCGCGCAGATTCAATGCGGATCTGATCCATGTGCACTTGCCGAATCCGCTCGCGGAATTGTCGGCCATGCTGGCCAACCGGGATGTCCCGGTGGTCGCGCATTTCCACAGCGACATCGTGCGGCAACGGAAGCTCCTGAAAATTTACCGGCCGTTTCTGGAGGCTTTCTACCGACGCGTGAATTGCATCATCGTACCCACGCCGCGACATATCGAAATTTCGGAATTCGTTTCGAAGCATCGCGACAAATGCCGGGTAGTGCCATTCGGGATCCCGATTGAGAGATTTGAGCTTGATGAATCGGGACACAAGCGAGCAGATGAACTTCGCAATGGGCCGCCCACCGTGCTGTGCGTGGGGCGACTGGTGGGCTACAAGGGTGTTGAAGTGCTGATTCGCGCGTTCGCCAATATCAACGCGCGTCTGCTCATAATCGGCACCGGGCCGCTGGAAAGTTCGCTGAAACTTCTGGCGCAGAAGACCAACGTGGCCGACCGCGTGGAGTTCGCCGGACATGTGCCGGACGAGGAACTTGCGTCTTACTACCACGGCTCGGAATTGTTCGTGCTGCCCTCGGTCAGCAACGCGGAGATGTTCGGCATCGTGCAACTGGAGGCGATGGCATGCCGCAAGCCGGTGATCTCGACCAATTTGCCGACCGGCGTGCCATGGGTGAACGAACATGGCAAGACGGGACTGGTGGTTCCGCCGGGAGATGTCGAGGCTTTGGCCGAGTCGATCCGCTATCTTCTCGCGAATCCCGCGCGACGGCAGGAGATGGGGGAAGCTGGGCGGGCGCGCGTGGAGCAGCATTTTACGTCCGCAAGAATGGCGGAATCGCTGCTGCAGATTTTTCAGGAGATGGTGACCGAGCCATATTGGCTAGAGGTTCCGGCGAAGCGGCCGCGGTCCGAAGGAGTGCTGGCGGGACCGGGCGAAAAATATGTGAACACAGGGTCGAGCCTGTGAGGGATACGCGCGCATGATTTATCTGTTCATTTTCGCGGCGGCGCTGATTGTTTCGGCGGTCACAGCCCGCTTTGTGCGGGACGTGGCGAACGCGCGCGGGTGGGTGACAGCGCCGGAATCCGCGCGGCACATGCACGCGCGGCCCATTCCCCGGCTGGGCGGGATCGCCATTCTTTTCGCCGTAGTGCTCATCGTCACGTCGGCCACGGTGGCGTCGAATTTGTTGCACTGGAATTATGTCGTTTCATCGGGAACGCTGCTCGGCCTGCTGGGGCCGACGCTGCTGATATTTGCTCTCGGGCTGGCGGACGATTTTCGTCCCATGAGTCCGTATGTAAAATTCGGCGTCCAGATTCTGGCGGCGGGCTGGCTCTACCTGGATGGTTACGGTATTACGCGAATGCAATTGCTGTTTGGGGGTCGGGAACTGGGGAGCGCGGCCGAGCTTGTACTGACTATCTTCTGGGTGCTGCTGATCACAAATGCGTTCAACCTGCTCGACGGGCTGGACGGTCTGGCCAGCGGGTCCGCGTTATTTGCGAGCCTGGTGGTATTCATCGTTTCGCTGGTGAGCGGGAACACGCTGACAGAAGTCGTTACGATTGCGCTGGCGGGAGCGATCGTGGGATTCCTGCGGTACAATTTCAATCCCGCGACGATTTTTCTGGGCGACTGCGGAAGCCTGGTGATCGGCTTCGTATTGAGCGCCGTCTCCATGGCCAGTTCCGAGAAGGCGCCCACCGCGGTGGCCGTCGCGATTCCGGTGGTTTCGTTTGGGCTGCCCATCCTCGATACGTTCATGGCCGTTCTGCGGCGCTTCCTGAATCGCAGGCCGCTGTTTACAGCCGACGGCGAGCACATCCATCACAAGCTCCTGCAGCGCGGGCTTTCGCACCGGCAGGCGGTTGTCGTGTTGTATGCGGTTTCTGCCTGCTTCGCCTTGATCAGCCTCCCCTTGCTGTCGCCGAATTCCGGGATGATCGCGGTAGTTCTGACGATTGTCGGCCTCGGAGTTTTTTTTGGCCTCCAGCATCTCGGCTACGACGAGGTGGATGAATTGCGGCGCGTGGCCCGGCGGACATGGGAGCAGAAGACGATCATCACCAACAATCTTGCCATCAGGCGGGCGACCGACGAGCTGGCGCGGGCTGAGTCCCTGGAACAGATCTGCGAGATTCTGAAGCTCGCGTTTCACGACCACGACTTCGACGGCTTTGAATTCTCCTTCAGTCCGGAACTTCCCGGGTGGCATGGAGTGCTGGAACTCTCCGCTCCGGTTCAGTACGAATGGCATCGCGAAACTCAAACGAGCCGCAAGGGATGGGTTCTCCGGTTGGACCTGCTTTCGCCCGAGGGGAGGGTGTGCGGCGCGTTTTCAGTCGACCGGAGTTACGCGGCGCGGTCGCTGCGCAGCGATGTTGACTGCCTGACGGATGGCTTCGCAACCACTCTAAGCGCGGCGTTGCAGAGAACCTGCCAGAGTCACACGTCCATCCCAGCTATGAGTGTCTTAAGCGATAAGACGTTGCTGAACGGCGCTACCAGCGTAGCGTAGCGACTGCTCCAGCGGCGCTACCTCGGCGCGCCGGTATTGTAACTCGCCTGGCATTTTCCATCACAAGAGTAGGGGTAGAAGAAGTTGCCGGAGAGATTCCAAATGACGACGTTTCCATCTTCCTGTACGGCGGCATGGCGGAACGGGCCGGTTGAAGAGGTGGCCATATTGTTCGCGAACCGGCCGATTGTCGCGCCGTTTAGTTCGAAAGCATTGTAGGTTGTGCGATAGAGCTGGTACTTAGTGCCAGCTTTCAACGCAGAAACGTTTTCCTCCAACTCAAGCAGAGAACTATTCACGAACGCGTGAATGAGGAGGTTGCCGTGGGTGGTGAAGAGCGTACGGTTCGTCCAGCCAAAACCCCACTCGCCGCCACGCAGCAGGATCCAGCGGCTTTCGCCGGATGTTAAACACGCGGGATGCGCGGGATCGGCCACGCTGCAGAGGGTCCCGGAATCGTATTCATGCTGATCATCCATGTATAGGTTGCCGCTCACATCTTCCACCGTGCCCCCGATCAGGTAGCCAGGATGAAGGTCGCCGGGAGCGTTCTGGCCGATGTCGCGCACGACATTCCCGCGAATCATTGAACAGGCGTTGCAATCGATGCCGGGACGCTTCTGCGAATAACTCACCGTGTTGTCGATCACCTGAACGTCGCGCACGGTCAGAGAATTTCCGGTGCCGATGCCCCCATCTGTCAAGCGATTGCGGGCGATCAACACCTGGCTCGTGAGCGTGTGTTCGAGCCCGCCAATGGAGATGGTGCCGAAGTGCAACTCGTTATCGGCGATAGTCAGGCCGGATAGGGAAGCGGTGCTGCCCGATTGCAGCGCGACGTAGATATCTCCGTGGTCGAAGAAATTGCCGCTGATTTCGGAATGATTGAGGCCGCCATAGGCAATGCTTGCGCCATGGAAGATGTTGCCGCTGATTTTCACATTCTCGGGCAGCCGCGCCGTGTTGTCCTGTCCAGACTCGATTGCAGTGGCATGGCCGGGAGGAGGAAGATGAGCCTCGAACCTGTTGTCCTGTACGTACAATCCCGACTGCGCCACGATCAGCATCGAAAACGACCGGTAGTTCCCGGTTTCGGCAAAGACGTTGTCGCGGATGACACCGGCTTCGTTGCCGGGAGACTGCGCCGGATCGAAGTGGCTGACGCCGAGCGCATTGTCGCCGTGACCATAGCCCGTCGAGTGCAAAAGGAATGAGGAGTCATGGATGTCGAGGTGCGTATTGTCGAGCAGGTTGGCCAGCTTGTTGGGATTTCCTTCGAGGCTGACATGATCGAATTCAACGTGATCGCAGGCGTGGCAGATAAAAATTGAAACCCAGTCGTAGCTGGAGCTCGAGTCGGCCCATGTGAGGCTGATGTGGCGGAGCGAAATGTTGTGGGATCCCGAGTTCGCGTCCGCACGGGCCGCGCTCGCATTGGCGCTCGTATTGGCAAAGAGGGTCGCGGGAGGATCGCTCGCTGCGCGCTTGACTCTGATCGTCGTGATGCCTTTGCCGGCTCCGCGTATTTCTACGTTCGAGGGAAGTAGTACGCCGGCGCGCGCTCCGGAGAAGTCGACATTCTTCCAGGTCGAGATCGGGCTGGCGTCATAAGTCCCACCCGGAATGTAGACCGCGCACGGGGCGTTCGCGCAGTCGCGAATGGCCGCCTGAATCTTTTCCACGATCGACAGGCCGGGGTAATCCGCAGCGTTGCGCGCCGCTCCGGTTCGGGCCGCCATCTGTCCGGTAGCGATCGCGGCCCACGCGACGATGCAAAGTGCGCAGACAAAGTACCGGGCGCAGTTTAAAGGCGAAAAGCGTGACAATTTACGAAAGCTCTTGCACGGCGGTTCCAGCATGAGAAAAAAGAGTGTGCGCAGTTCCGGTCGCATCGCTAGCGGCATTTCCTGAGTTTCCCGGATTGCGAGCGCGTCAGCGTGAAAGCCTGCGGAGATTCGGTAGTGCTCCCCAGAGTAAATTCGAGGCGCATGCTGTCTCCGTGGACCGAGCCTTTGTAGACGACGGCGGTTCCGTTCGAGGACTGACCTTTTCTGATCAGTCCGCCCTGCCGCTGAAACGTGCCTCGCGCCTCGAATGTTCCGCCTTCGTCGAGCATGAGTGGCTCAGAGATCTCGCCCCGGGCGCAATCGAATTCGAGTACCGCGCCGC
>JBEKOW010000125.1:0-12116 GCA_049521375.1 Terriglobales bacterium | reverse complement strand
CACCATTACTCCGGTCCCGACTTCGGCTTCCCTCACGGGGATGCCCGCCTCGATCTTACTGACCTGTATGCATTCCCCAAGCCGGGGGATGTTGGCAAATCGATCCTGATTATGAACGTGCATCCGTCCGCGGGTTTAAGCCCAGCCGGGCCCACGACGGATGAACCCTTCTTGACTGAAGCCTTATACGAACTGAAGATTGACACTGACGGTGATGCCGTCGCCGATATCGCATACCCAATGTGCATCTCGTGAGCTCGCACTACGTGATGCGAGCCAGCGTCGGGTCGACGCTTGCCACTGTGACTCATCGTTGCGAGGTGGCATACCGTTCCGACAGCGATCCCAACCCGGCTGACTTCGACGACAAGACCTGGCTCGATTCTTTCTATAGCATCGATGGCAAGTCGATCGTTGCGCTCGGACACATGGAATACCACGGGTGGGATCACCCCGGCGAGTGCAGCGTGCGGTATTACACCGCAGCCTGTTGGTATAACGCCGATACCTTTCATTACTCCACTGATGGCGGCTACCATTTCGATTCAGTGGCGGCGCCGGGCAATTTTGTGGCGGGACTCCCTTTTCAATACGAGGTCGATCAAGGGCCCGAGGGCTACAGCATCGATACCAACATTGTGAAGGTGGGCGATTGGTACTATGCGATGGCGACCGACTGGCCGTGGCCGCCAAATTGTGGACAGCCCGGCAATCCGCCCTGCAAGGTCAACTTTGGTGGGGCGCCCCTGCGCACGGATAACATCTCTGACCCTTCCTCCTGGCGCGCGTGGAACGGCAAGCAGTTCGCGGCGTCGTTCGTCGATCCCTACCCCGGCCCCGTTCGTTATCCCGAGGAACACGTCTACACGCCGGTCCCGTACATGTATTACGTAAATGCGATCAACTTCTCTCCGTCGGCCAATTTATTCGTAGCGACGCTCTTCGACCCGTTCAACGATGCCTATGGGCCTCCAGGGCTATATTTTTCGACCTCGTCGGACCTGGTGCAATGGACCAAACCAACGCTGGCCGTGACCGTGGACCAACTTCTGGTCAACGAGCCCCCTGGCAACTGGACCTATGGTTATTTCTCGCTGCTCGATCCCAATACCAGCGACCCCAACTTCTCGACCATCACAGACAGTCCATACCTCTACTACGTGCGTTCCGATGCCAACGACTGCTGCTACGTGCGCGTTCTCTTCCGCCAACAAATCCAGTTGATTTGGAAATAATCGCATTGGAACGCGACACCGGCGCCCCGAGGGCGCAAACAAGAAACCCTCTCAACCATCGAGAGGGTTTGCGAACTGGTTGGAGAACTTAGGCCGCCGCGCGCACCACGTTGCCTGCCTGAAAGCCTTTCGGCCCTTTGAGCAGGTCGAACTCCACCATCTCACCCTCGTTCAGCGAACGGTATCCGTTCTCCTGGATGGCGGAGAAATGCACAAACACGTCTTCACCCGTGGAGCGCTGGATGAACCCGTATCCCTTCGCCCCGTTGAACCACTTCACAGTCCCCTTCTCTCTCACAAAAACACTCCTTTCGCCTCAATCGCAAGAATTGTTCTCGCGTCCCTTCTCTGTGTTCGTCCCGCCAGCCTGTGCTCATTGCTGATCACAAATGACGTGACACCCCCTCAAAGGGCGAAAGAACTTGACCGGCGTTGCCGCGCGGTCGGATCGACCGCGCCAACAGAAACGGCTCCCCGCATTTCGCCGGGCAGTTGCCCGCGACGAAACACAGTGGAGCCGTACGGACGAAGGCGCGATATCGAACTGACCACACAAAAACGTCAACCGTGGTGTAAACTCGTCAGCGTGAAACCCTGACGAAGCACCAGATAATAGACATCAAGCCCGCAATTGGCAAGAACGAAATTGAAGGTCGATGGACGGAATCTCATTATGACCTGAGGGGGTTATTCCGCCCTCCGCGCCCGAAGTCCAGCAATGCGGCCCGCTCGGCACGCTTCTGCAAGCTGCTCCGGGGGCGCGGATCGATCGATGCACCGGAGTGAAGAGCCGAAGCCCGGAATCGAAAGCGAGGCGCGGGAAGCCGGGAGTCCGCTAACTATTTGATAAGATTTGGAAAATCGTGCCCTCCACCACTCCCATCGACGTCTCCGCCGAAAAAGCTGCGGCCAAGGTTCGCGCCGCCCCGAGGCCGGGTCTGCTGCGCTCGACGGCCCGTTACTTATTGCGAACCGACGTTCACACCTTCGCTTTCTCCGTCGCCGCCAATGCCATCCTGTCGTTGTTTCCGTTTCTGCTGCTGTTGATGACCCTGATCCGGCGTGTGTTTCATTCCCAGGCAATGTATGGCATCGTCGAAAATCTCCTGCGCGACTCGCTCCCCACCGGGCAGGAGTTCGTCATCCGCAACCTGAACGCGCTCGTCAGTTCGCACCACCGCGCGCAGGTTTTTTCGCTGGTCATGCTGCTCATCAGTTCTACCGGAATCTTCATGCCGCTGGAAGTGGCCCTCAACCGCGTCTGGAAATTTCCCAACAACCGCTCCTACCTCGGCAACCAACTGATCGCACTCGGCCTCGCCTTCGCCTGCGGATCGCTCACCCTCCTCTCCATCGGATTGACGGCCGGCAACCTGTCGATGCTGAAGAGCGTGCTCCACGGCTACGGAGCCTGGTATGTGCAACTGGTAGGGTTCATCACCATGAAGATTTCCTCCATCGCCGCTTCGATCGCGATCTTCTTCCTTGTCTACTGGCTGCTGCCCAACGGCAAAGTGCCGGCCCGAGGCGTGCTCCCGGCGGCCGTCATCATGGGACTGCTTTCCGAAGCGCTCAAATACGTCTACATCTTTGCCTTGCCGTTTCTCAATTTCGGCGAAGTCTACGGTCCCTTTGCGATTTCGGTCAGCCTGATCTTCTGGGCCTTTCTCTCCGGAATGCTCTTGCTCACGGGCGCGCATCTCTCGGCACAAAAGAGTTTCAGAAATTTGTGATGTGTGACTCGGCCTTCCCCGTAAACCTTCCACAGAGCGGGGGAGGGATCAGTTGTTCCGCACCCGCCGAGTTCTCTCATCCTGTAAATTAGTATCCTCGCCACGGAGAAGATTGAAATATGGCCTCATGGCAAGACAGCGCGCAGAACTGGAAGTCGATGCCCCTTTCGTCGTCGATCCTGTTCTTCGCCGGAGTTTTCTGCTTGTTCGGCTCACTCGTTCTGATCTTCTCGAGCATGACTTTTCAGAAGCAGACCATCCCCGACATGATTTTGTCGGTCGCGATCGGTGGTGGAATCGCCATTCTATGGGCCTATGCCGGTTTTCGCAGAGTCTACTGGCTGCTCGCTGCCCTGGCCTTTGTTCAGTTCTCCGTGAATATTTTCCTGGGGCGGCACGCACAGGCTCACCCTTCGCTGGAGGGACATCCCGCGGAGCTCCACGATAAGCTTCTGCTCAACGGAGAGGTTGAGATCGTGCTCATCCTCGTGGGCTACGCCCTGTTCGTTTTATTCTCGATTCGCGAAGGCCGCCGCTACTATCGAACTCAAACCGAGGTCCGCCTGGCGGGCGAAATCCATCGCACCCTCGTTCCCCAAAAGCACCAGACCATCGGCAACTTCGAAATGTTCGGCAGTTCCGTCCCCAGCAGCGAAGTTGGCGGAGACCTTTTCGATATCGTCGAGAGCGACGGCACCTGGCATGCCTATGTGGCCGATGTCTCGGGCCACGGAGTCGCGGCCGGCATCCTGATGTCGATGATCAAAAGCGCCGCCTCCATGCAGTTGACCAAGCTGCACAAGCCCGGCGATCTGCTCCGCGATCTGAATGACGTGCTGCAACCGGTTACCGCGCCGGCCAACTATCTGACCCTCGCCTGCGTGAGCGGCACCGATGGCAATCTGAGCTATGCGCTCGCCGGACACCTGCCAATTCTCCATTACCAGAAGCAAAAGAAAAGCGTCATCGAACATTCCGACTCAAATCTTCCCATCGGGATGTTCCAGGACCAGACATTTGCAGTTTCAAAGCTGCAGGTAGAGCCCGGCGACCTGCTTGCAATCATTACGGATGGCTTTACCGAAGTCGCCGACTCGAAAGAACGGGAAATGGGGATGGAAGACTTCAAATCGGCATTCGCCGGTTGCGCGGAAAAACCACTTCCGGAGATCTACAAGGAACTGCGCGCCCGCACCCTGAAGTTCGGGAAGCAAACGGATGATCAGACGATGCTGCTCATCCGGCGTGTGGCCTAGGGACGCGATCGTCTTGTGTAGTGATGGGATTCTGCCCAATTTGCCCGGCAGACTACGTCACAGCGTCCATCGCGTCGCCGACTTCGGAAAACTCTTCTCGATGAAAGCGAACACCTTGGCCGGCCGCACCATGAAGATGGGCTCTTCCATGCTCCGCGGATCCATCTTGTATTTCCTTTTGTAGGCGCGCGCAGCCGCCTCCAGCGTGGCGGCGTCTGTAACCGGCTTGGCCTCTCCTTCGACGATCACCGCTTCCTCGCCCTCGTCATTCGTAACCGTGCATGCCGGATTCGCCGCGAGATTCTGCCCTTTGCGCGATTTGCGGCCCGTCGAGAAAAAGAACGCGTCGTCGACCCAGACTCCCCACACCGGCATCACATGCGGACGATTCCGCCCGTCGAAGACGGTAGCGAGCCAGAACGTCCGGCAACGATTCATTTTTCGGGCCACCCACGCCCACGGCAACAGCCCGCGCCCCTCGCTGGGACCGAGAATTCCATAGCCGGGGGCAAACGGCCGATCGGGCTTGAGTGCAGCTTTCGGCGCGGCTTTCGAAGGGCGGATTCGGGAACGGGCAGGCCGGCTGACAGCAATCTGTTTTTTCGGCATGGGCGCCATTTTAACGCGACTTTTCGAAGTGTGCCGATTCCCCAGGCTAATTCGGAAGCGCTCCCCGGTGGCGCGAACCTGCTTGACTTGCCGCTTTTTCAATACGATAATTACTACGATATATGCTATTGGTTTTGCTATGAGACTATCCAAGAGCTTCACCATCGAATCGGAGATCAGCGAATACGTCCTCCAGACGAAGGGCGAGCAATCCGCCAGTGAACGGGTCAACAATCTTTTGCGGCGGGCGATGCTGGAAGAAAAATATGAACGTCTGGAGAAGGAAGCGGCGGCATTTTTCTCAGAAGCGGGCGCAAGCAAGAGCGATCGGAAAGAAACCCACGCCTACCAAAAAGCCGCCCGGCGCGCGTTCCAAAGGGACTAATTGCGACCACACGCGAGTTCAGGAGGCGCCGGTTATCCTCGGCGCGGCGATGTGCATCTTGTCAACCTCGACGAGCCGCGTCCTGCCCTCATTCTGTCTGTCAATGCGCTCAATCGGCATGCCCTGGACGTGTGCGTAGTCCCCATCACGACCAGGGAGCACTCGGGTTTCAGCATGCGAGTCCTCATTCCAGCGGGCGATGGGGGACTGAATCACGACTCCTGGGCCAAGTGCGATCAGGTCATGACGCTCGAGAAGAGTCTGATTCACCATCCGGCGCTGGGCGCGCTATCTCCCCGATCGCTCCAAAGGATCGAGGAGCAAGTGAAAACTTCTCTAGGCCTGTGCTAGCCGATCGCTTCGACTTTATCCCCAAGCTACGCCGGACTTTTGGCCAGTTCCCCGACCGCCCGGTACGCCTGATCAATCGCGCAGTCGGTGTAAGCGTAAGCATCGGCATCGCTGTTGGCGATCGCAATCCTCCCGAATGGCTTGCGCGCCACCGAGCAAGGCGTTTGTCCGCCCTCTAGCCAGAATTGGTCAAAGAGCGAGTTGTATTCGTAGGAATATCCGTGCGGCCACCGGTTGACGGTGATCTCGAGAATATCGCGCGCCGGCTCAAAGCCGCCCGGCCCCAGCATGCGCCCCAGTTGCTCCCGGATATTCCTTTCGTAAGTTTCGAAAGTAGTTGTGTAAAGCTGGATGCGCCCCAGTCGATGTTGCTCGCGCGCCGGACGCCCCGGTTTGCAGGCCGCCTTCATCATGTGCACGACGATCGGCTCATCCGGCTTTTTTGTACATTCATAACCGCCGATGCTCACCGGGAGGTCCAGGTTCACCCGCGAGTGATACATGCCCGGACAATAAATCGAACTCGTGCCCAGCTTCTGAAACGCGCTCCAGTTGCGGACCAGCACGTTGTTATACAGCAGAGGAACTTTCTGGGATGACGCCAGCGCTTCTTTTTGCGTGTCCGGAAGTTCCGGGGCAATGTAGGGAATGACCACGTGCCAGCAAGCCAGAATGCAGTTGGCGGCGCGCACCGTCTTGATCTTCTTCTCGTTGAAGTAGCTGACCTCGACTTCATTCTTCGAACTCACCGGCGCTTTCGGATCGCCGTTGTGCACCACTTTGACAACTGTGCTGTTCAACCGGATGCGTACCCGCGAGGACGCTTCATCCAGCTTCGAATAGTCGGCCTTGGCCAACACCACGTCGGTAGCCGAGTTCCCGGGAATGGCCGCCGGAATCAGCTTGCGCACCAGCAGGCGCGCAATAGTTGCGTTGCCGTCGGGATAGTGGAAAAAGTATTTCTCCGCCTCTTCGTTCGGAATACTGTCGCGGTTCATCCCCTTGCCGGGCGCGGGATCAAGCCGCAGTCCTTCGAAGCCGGGGAGCCCCAATCCCCACGCATCCTGCGCGGCCACCGCGTCGATCCCGACCCCGAAAAGCGGGTGCGGCAGGGCCTGGAACAATTTGACGATTTCATCGCTCGTCCCAACCACGTCGCTCAGATACTTGGCGTAGCTCATCCGCGCCAGCCGAGCCTTCTTCTCATCCGACGTGAGCCCCGGAAAATAGTCCTTGTCGCCGGCAATCAGGCGCTGAAAATCCTGCTTTGCCGCCGCCGATAGCGGAGCCTCACTGAGAAAGTTTTGAAGGTCTTTTTCAACATCCCCATTGCCAAGGCCGCTTTCATCGCTTCCCGTGTGCGCGGCATTGACCACCAGTGTGTCGGCGCCGAAAGTTTCTTTGTCGAAAAATATTCGTGATTTCAGCCCGAGCGCAGGATATAGGTTTTTGTCCACATGCTTGGCATACGAAGGCACATCGATGCCCAACTCCTCGATCAGCCCTCTCGCGACCGGACTGTAAGGCTCCGGGCTCTCGATGGAAAACGTTCCCCCAAAACCGAGGATCGTGCGGTTTCCCGCTTTGAATTCGTTGCGCTTGGCGTGGCCGCCGAAATCGTCGTGGTTCTCAAGAATCAGAATGCGCGCTTTCTCGCCCGCTGCTTTTCTGTGAAAGTGTGCCGCCGCCAGGCCGCTGATGCCTCCACCCACGATTACCAGATCGTAAACTTCGCCAGTATCCACCGGCCGCGGAGCGCTATCCCAGAAGGCGGCGTCGCGAATCTGGTGCATCGTCTCGAACGATCCCGCATGGTCTCCTCGGAGCCCTGTCTTCGCGGGAGGATAGTACCCCGGCGACGATTGCAGGTCGGCGGCAACCGCCGCCCACATCTCAGGAGGAATGATGGCCGCCCCAGCCGTCAGAGCGACCCCGTTCAGAAAATCGCGGCGCGTAATCTTCGCGCCCATCCCAAGTGTTCGGTCCCGTTCCCCTGAGTTGTCCGGCACAAACCCCTCCAGCGTGGCAGTTTAGTAATTATTCATTCTTGGGCGCGGCGGGAATCGTAGGCGCCGTATCGTTGGCCTGAAACGCGATCTTGTTATGACTGCCGTCGCAGAAGGGCTTGTTTGCCGAAGCGCCGCAGCGGCACAGGGAAAAGCCGGTCTTGCCCGTGAGATCGTATCGGTTGCCGTCGCCGTCGACCATTTCAATCGTGCCGTTCGGATCATCTACGCGCAACGAGCCATTCTTGCGCACAGTAATTGTTACCTGTCCCATGAAGCCTCCAGTGTTAATAGTGAACTTTGAATTATCGCAGGAAATCGGCTTTAGGCTCTGCTTTAGGCTTTAGGCTCCAGGCTGTAGGCTCTCGGCTCTCGGACCTCGCTTGCCGAATCCGCGCTTCTGGAAACGTACCTCCAAGGCCTGGAGCCTGGAGCCTAACGCCCATTCCGCCACCGATCGACCGCCTCCCACCAGATCAGCTTCGACCACTCATCAAACACTACCTTCGCCCACTCCCGGTTGGTCCACCACGCATTTCCAAATTTCGCAGGATCGCGCACGGCTGCCACGCTCCATTCATATTGCGGCAAGCGCCGCGAAAAAATTGCCAGGGCTCGCCGCGTGTGGAATTCCGAAGTTACGAGCAGCACTCGATGCGCTCCCAGCGATTGCAGACACCGCCCGACGTCGCCGCTCTCGCCCGCCGTTGATCGCGCGATGATCCCACAAACCGAAATGTGGCTCGCGTCCGGCAGCGTATCCACATACCTCTGCGCGATCCCGGTCAACTGCTGATCGTAGATCTGGTCTCCTGCCTCGGCGTCCAGAAACATGCGGGGAGCCATGCCCTGCCGCAGCAGTTCCAGTCCATGCGTCGGTCGCTTATTCGTCTCCCCCGCCAGCACCACGATGGCATCCGATTTCCGGGCATCGTCCACCACCAGAAAACGCGCCGCCTGGGTTGCCAGCAAAACTCCGATCAACAGCGCCACCAGCAGCATTCGCAGAAATCGCATCTCACGCGCATGTTACTAAGGAAACCGTTCCTTCGTCGAATTCGGTTACCGCCCCCCGCACGCGCCATGGGACAATCATAAGGAGCCGCCTTACCGAAAGTAAGCGCGAAGCCGGGTGCTAGAATCACTAAAACTTATGAGTACTCAATTGACTGTTCCCTCTTTATTTACCGATCTGAAAAGCCGCATCGAATCCCGCCAGGCAAAAGTCGGCATCATCGGTCTCGGCTACGTTGGATTGCCGCTCGCACTGCTCTATAGCGAGCAGAAGTTTGTCGTCACCGGATTCGACATCGATCAGCGCAAAGTCGATACCCTCGACCAGGGCGGCACTTATATTTTCCGCATCACGCCCCCTGAGATCTCCGCCGCCAAGGCAAACGGCTTCAAACCGACGGCGGACTATTCGCAAATCAGCAAGATGGATGCGATCATCATCTGCGTCCCCACTCCGCTCAACGAGTACCATGAACCCGACCTGAGCTGCATCACCGATACCGCTCACGCCGTCGCCCCCCATCTGCGCGCCGGCCAGATCGTCATCCTCGAAAGCACGACCTACCCCGGCACTACCGAAGAAGTCCTCATTCCGATCCTGGAAAAAGAAAACAAGGCAGGCCTGACGGCCTCGTACAAAGGCAATGCCGGCGACAACCAATTCTGGGTGGCGTTCTCACCCGAACGCGAAGATCCGGGTAACACCCAGGTCGCGCGCCACGACATTCCCAAGGTCATCGGAGGACTCGACCCCCAGGCCAGCGAACTCGCCGCTGCGCTTTACGGCTCGATCTTCCGGCGCACCGTGCCCGTCTCCTCGCCGGCCGCCGCCGAGATGACCAAGCTTCTCGAAAACATCTACCGCTGCGTCAACATTGCGCTCGTCAACGAACTCAAAATGCTCTGCCTGCGCATGGACCTCAATATCTGGGAGATCATCGACGCCGCCGCCACCAAGCCCTTCGGCTTCCACCCGTTCTATCCCGGCCCCGGCCTCGGCGGACACTGCATCCCAGTCGACCCTTTTTATCTTTCCTGGAAGGCCAAGGAGTTCGACTTCCACACGCGCTTTATCGAACTGGCTGGCGAAGTGAACGTGGCCATGCCGTATCACGTAATCTCCGCCACCATCGGCGCGCTCAACCGGCATAAAAAGGCGATTAACGGATCGCGAATCCTGGTTCTGGGCGTGGCCTACAAAAAAGACATTGACGATCTGCGCGAGTCCCCTGCCCTCACCATCATCGAACTGCTGCAAAAAGAGGGAGCCACCGTCAGCTATAACGACCCCTACTTCCCCTTCGTAGGCCGGGGACGCAAGTACGATCTCCAGATGAAGTGCGCCCCGCTCGACAACCTCGCCGACTACGATTGCGTCCTGATCGTCACCGACCACTCCGATTACGATTACAAAAAGATCGTGGCCCAATCCCAATTGGTAGTGGATTCCCGCAATGCCACCCGCGGCATCAAGAGCGACAAGATCATCCACTGCTAGCGGATCATTACATTGAAACCGCTCCGTGGTCATCCTGAGAGCGTGTGCTTTTTCCCATCTCCACCATCTCATTTAGAACCGAAGTCATCCTGAGCGGAGCGGGGTAAGCGAAGCGCGCTCCGCGCAGTCGAAGAACCCCTGTTCCCTCACGCGAATTTCCGGGACACCGCGCGTCGGATCCCTCCGCCTATGCTAGACTTTCGCGTTGGTCCGGGGCAGCGCCCTGCAAGCGCTCTGCATCCGAACGGTGTCATGATGAAAGATACGCTCGGAGTCCTACTTGCCGGAGGCGCAGGCGAGCGCCTTTATCCCCTCACCCGCGATCGCGCCAAGCCGGCCGTCACCTTCGGCGGCATCTACCGCATCATCGATATCACGCTTTCCAATTGCGTGAACTCCGGGCTGCGCCGCATTTACATTCTCACGCAATACAAGGCGCTCTCGCTCAACCGCCAGATCCGCGAAGGCTGGAATATTTTCGGCCGCGAGATCGGCGAATTCATCGAAATCCTGCCGCCCATGAAGCGCGTCAGCGACAACTGGTACATGGGCACCGCCGACGCCGTCTACCAGAACATCTATTCGATTGGCTCCGAGCAGCCCAAATACGTCCTCATACTCTCCGGCGACCACATCTACAAAATGAACTACGAGCGCATGCTTCGTCAGCACCAGGATTGCGGTGCCGATGTCACAGTGGCGACTCTGCTCACCGAACCTTCCGAATCGCGCCACTTCGGCGTGGTCGACATCGATCGCGAAAGCCGCATCATCGCTTTCAAGGAAAAGCCCAAGGAGACCAACCTCCGCTCGCCCTACGATTCCACCAAAATTTCAGCCTCCATGGGGATCTACATCTTCAACACCGATGTCCTGATTCCGGTTCTGCTCAAGGACGCTGAAAATTCCCAGTCCAGCCATGACTTCGGCAAAGACATTCTGCCCCGCATGCTCGACGACTATCGCGTCTACGCCTTCAATTTTCTCGACGAAAACAAGAAAGAGGCGCTCTACTGGCGCGACGTGGGAACGCTCGAAGCCTACTACGAAGCCAACATGGACCTCGTCTCGGTCTCTCCGGTCTTCAATCTGTACGATGAACACTGGCCGATCCGCACTCATCAGCGCCAGTACCCGCCCGCCAAATTCGTGTTTGCCGAATCTCCGCGCATGGGACACGCGCTTGACTCCTTGGTCTCCGGAGGCTGCATCATTTCCGGCGGCTCCGTAAAGAATTCCGTGCTCTCTCCCGACGTGCGGGTCAACTCGTTCTCCGAAATCGAGGACAGCATTCTCTTCTCGCACGTGAACGTAGGCCGCAACTGCCGCATCCGCAAAGCCATCATCGACCGCGACGTCCACGTGCCCGAAGGAACGACAATCGGCTACGAACCCGAAGCCGACCGCGAACGTTACTTCGTCACCGACAGCGGAATCACGGTAGTCACGCGCGATTACTCCCTGTTTGAAAATCCGGTCGCGGTGGATTACTTCACCAGCGAGTAGGAGGACGGCTCCCAGCTCCCAGCGTAGGAAATTGAACATATTTTGGGTGACCAGTGTCACGGCTGATTCCATTCATTCCACGCACACTTGATTTGGGAGATTCGAATGGCCGACTCATATCGGGATTTGATTGCATGGCGCAAAGCCACACAGCTCGCGCTTCACATTTATCGATGCACTCAAAAGTTCCCAAAGGATGAGCTCTATGGCCTGACCACACAGATGCGGCGAGCAGGAGTATCGGTAGCCAGCAACATTGCCGAAGGCAAGGGCCGATATTCCCGGAAAGAACTCATGCAATTTCTGTTTTACGCCCGCGGCTCTTTGTCTGAGCTGGAAACACAACTATTCATAGCCAGGGAGCTGGGGTACCTCGATCTTGCAGAGGTGCGCAAAATAGAAGATCAGTCAATCGAACTAGGTCGAATCCTGAACGGACTGACGGCCAGCATCCAAAAGAGCTGCAACGCATCCCGTTAAGAAAATTCGCGGAGCGTTCAGAAGAAGCTTGGAGCTGAGAGCT
>JBEKOW010000124.1:0-12531 GCA_049521375.1 Terriglobales bacterium | reverse complement strand
CCAAAAGTCCGTCGTAAATCTGATCCACATAAGAAAAGTTGTAAACGGGATGCCCATGTTCATCCTCGTCATACAATCCCACTTCATCCTGAAAAATGGCGTGAAAACGGACGTAGTGAAAATCGGTGATCTGTTTCACGCTCCGCAAGTCGTTGCGGTAGCTCTCCCGCAAGCCGAGAACCGCGCGCCCCGACCCAAACATCTCCTCCCAGAAATGAGGAAAGGGGTGAACAGGTGCCCCCGCATCGATAACAATCACTTCGGAATTCCGCGCCCCAACCTGCGCCCGCGCGGCATCTGGAGCCCAGCCCAGCGAAAGTTAGAGAAGGGAAAGCCGGACGATGCGCCCTTCATGCACCGCCCGGCTGGAGTGGCCTCAGAAACTGAATCGCGCCTGCAGCTCAACGGTGCGACCCGCCAGCCCCAAGGATGCGATGCCGAAATACGGGCTGTAGGCTGGGTTACCGCCGCCAACATTAATAAGGGTCGACTGGCTTCCGAATTGAAATGGAGCGAGATTGAGTTTATTAAAAGCATTGTAGGCCGACAGACGCAATTGAATCCTCGCAGCCTCCCCAAGATATTTCAGGGAGGGAACGCCGAATTCCTTGAGAACGGTGAGATCGATATCCTGATAGCGGGGACCTCGGAAGGAATTGCGGCCGATGCCGGGGAAGTCCGGAGAATTGCCCGAAGTTTGCAAAGTGAAATAGGGGTTCTGGGCGTTCATAGGCAGTCCATTGAGGGCCGGGAAATTGCTGGACGTTGGCGGCAAAAACGCCGAGGTCTCATAGTTGTGCCCAGCTTGCCCGTTGTAAGCGATCGGTCGCAGCGGACAGAGTCCACTAGTCCCTAGCACCGGGCAAACATTATTGGCCACCGGGGTCCAGGGGAAACCGGAGTGGAATTGGAATATTCCGTTAAGTGCCCAGCCGCCCAGCACCTTGCCAAGGAGATCGTTGCGGGCGTGAAAGACCGGCAATTCCCAGCTAGCGTAAGCGCGGAAATTGTGGGTAGTGTCGTAGTCCGAAGGGCCGCGCTCGGTATGATCGTTCCCGGGATAGGTCTGGTTGGTGGTGTAGCCCGGGCCTTCCGCTGAGCTTTGGTCGATCGACTTGCTGTAGGTATAGAGCACGTTGGCCGACACACCATGATGAAAACGATGCTCAAGCTGGCTAAGGAGCGCGTTGTAGCTGGAGTTCGTGTCCGGCAGGAAGCTGTAGATGGCGTTCAGACCGGAGTTCTGGTTGGGGTAGAAATAATTCAAATTCGCCACGCGGGTTAAGTGGTGACCGGTGCTTCCCTGGTAACCCATAGTGAATACCCAGTCTTTGGGCATGCTGTACTGAAATTGCAGGGAATAAAGATAAGTGTACGGGATGGGCATGTGTATTGGGTCCGAATAAATAGAGACGGAGCCGTATGGCCCCGTAAGTTCCGGCAGGCCATTGGGGCCTAAGGGCACGGCGAGTGCTGGATTCGCCGGATAGCTCAGCGGACTATTGCTGGTCCCGAGATCAAAGGCAATCGTGCCGCCGGCGAAGGGGCTGCCGAATGTGCCGCAGCAGAGCCCATAATTTGCGACGTACGGGGGATTGTTGCGAGTTTGGTCGACAATATTGTTATCAAGGCTGTCGTAAGCGATTCCAAAGCCCCCGCGAAAGACAAGCTTGTTGTCGTACATGGTGGGAGCCCATGCGAAACCGAGGCGAGGACCGAAATTTCGCCAAGTCGGATTCCACTGGCGGTTCCGCGTTATCTCCACCCCGTTGATTAGTCCGTTGACCGGGTCGTTGCTGGGAACGAAATTCGTCAGGTGTCCCTTGGCTTCGGTTGGCGGCGCGAAGTATTCCCAGCGCAGACCGATATTAACAGTCAGGTTGGGACGGAGCTTCCAGTCGTTCTGGACGAAGACTCCATAGTCGGACGAGCGGAAATAAGTTGGCTTCGTCGATGGTGCGCCGCCGGTTATCGGATTCACTTCAATCACCTCGAAGATCGGCGTTCCATTGGCGAAATTCCACAAACCCTGGAAGACCTGATCGGGACGAGCGCCGCCAATCAAGGAGTCGTTGTCTTGCTCGCGGCTGAATTCAAAACCAAACTTCAGCGCCTTGTTGCCCATTACCTTGGAGAGAACGTCGCGAAAGGCAAAAGTGTTTTGCGCGACAATCGCGGGAGAGGTGTCACCTTGTACATCGTTGAAGCGAATGCGCTGGCCGCCGGGAAAATTGTAACCTTGGATCTCAATGCGCGGGAAGGCGAAATTCGCTTGCGGGTTGGAGGTAATTCCGTTGTAGCCGTAGCGGGTGAAATTAAAGCGGGCTTCGTTCAGCATGGTGGGCGAGATAGTTCGCACCCAAGAAAGAAAGCCACTGGGACTGAAGGCTTTGGTGCCGAAGTCCGCACTGGGGCGCCCTTGCGCCTGACTATCAGCGGCGATGTGGGTTAAGTAGGTAAGGAACGTACTGGCGGAGAACAAGTCCTTTCCGCGGTTGTAATCCACACGAATGTTGTACTGGTTTCCCTGGGTGGATTCGGGCAATGCGATCTGGGCTAACTCCAGGTCGGGAACTCCGTCGAGGCCTCCTCCAACGCCGTTCACAAACTGACTCGTAGAATCGTATGTACCGTATCCAGCGATCGGAGAGCCGACGTCGATTCCGGTGCCGACGACGTTACAAGTGTCGGGTGGGGAGACAACTGCGCAAGTTGGAGGAAGAAGCTTGACAATGCGCGGGGCGAGGCCATTTTGCGCGAGAATAGTTCCCACGTCAGTGCCCGACCGGAGGTTGAGGATCGCGGCATCATATTGCGGTGTTTCTACCCAATTGTTTTCAAAAGTCGTAAGGCGATCCCGCGCACCTTCGTAATTAAAAAAGAAAAAGAGCTTGTTCTTGATGATAGGTCCACCGACGGTTCCGGCGAACTGGCGCAGGGAATCGTCATAGCGCACGGTAGGGAGTAAGCCTGACCCGGCCTGGTAGCCGCCAAATTTGTTATAGGCATTGAAATTGGGGTCGTGATACAGGAACAGTCCCCCTCCGTGAAGCGCATTGGCCCCACTCTTGGTGATCGTTTTGATGTGGGCGCCGGAACTTCGCCCGTCGGAAGCGTCGTAGTCACTAGAGAGAACGGTCAGTTCCTGCACGGTCTCGATGCTGGGAGTGATAACCGCAGCGCCGCCCCATTCCAAGCTGTTGACGCTGACACCATCGACCATATAATCGTTTGAGGTGACACGCTGTCCATTGGCACTAATGGGCTGCTGATTTTCGAGTTGGAAGATCGCGGTGTTGGAACCGCCGGGGCCGGCAGAACCTGTGCCGGTGCCGGGACTGGGGCCATTGGGAAATCCCATAGACGTACCGTTACCAGCGCGTGCGCCGTCGCCGAAAATTCCAGGTGCCAGGCGAATTAGTTCGTAGGGATCACGGTCGATGGCCGGAAGATTCTCAACCGCGGCGGCGGAAAGCGTCCCGCTGATAGTGGCGTCCTCGGTCTCCAACACCTGGGTTTGCTCCGTCACATTCACCGTCTCCTGCGCCCCGCCCAACTCCAGCGTCAAGTCCAGTCCGCGCACCAGTTCGGCCTGAATGACCACCGCGGCATTCTCGCTCTTCTTGAAACCCTTCGCTTCCACCGCCACCGAGTACGTTCCCGGAGGCAGTTCGGAAATTCTGTAGAAGCCCGAGGCATTGGTCGTCGCGGTGTGCGCCACCCCGCTCGCGTTGTCGGTAGCCGTAACCGTCGCGCCCGAGACCACCGCCCCGGATTTGTCCTGCACGGTCCCCTGCAAGGCGGCCTCAAACTGGGCCACGGCGGGTACCGCCAAAAGCATGAAAAAAGAAATCAGCAGCGAGAAAACGAGCAGAAGACGCGCACGGCTCATGGAAGCCTCCGGAGAGTTACCTAATTAGTGCTGGACCACCCACACCCACGAAATATCAATTCCCACCTACTAAATCAGTAGTAAATTGATTTAGTAGCCCTAGCGCTTCTACACCTGTTTCCACCTCCGTGTCAAGCGCCGGCGAACCACCCTCGAAAAGATAGCCTTGCTCGATGCATTTGACTGTGCAAAACTGCTCACTTGTCGCCGCCCAGGAAATCCGCTCGCGCCATCCGCAAGACACACGACCGCCCCCCGCGCGTGACTCTGAGAATGCTGGCCGATCATCTCGGGTTGTCTCCCGCCACCGTTTCTTTGGTCCTCAACCGCGCCACGGTGGCCGACTCCATCCCCCGGCCCACCCAGGAGCGAATTTTCGCTGCCGCCCGCGAACTGAATTACAGTCCCAGTTTCCCCGCCCGCTGGGCCCGCACCCAACGGAGTTTCACCATAGGTGTCCTGGTCCCCGAAGTGAGCGAGGGCTATGCCGCGCTCGTCATGAGCGGCATCGAACACCATCTTCTGGAAGAAGGCTATTTCTATCTGGTCGCCAGCCACCATCACCGCGCCGATCTCATCGAGGAATATCCCAAGCTCCTCATGGGACGTTCCGTTGATGGCTTGATCGCGGTCGATACGCCCTGGCGCCACCATCTGCCCATCCCCGTCCTTACCGTCTCCGGCCACAACCTCGCCAAGGGAGTCAGCAATATTCTTCTCGATCACCAACGTGCAGCCGAACTAGCCCTGCGCCATCTCCAGCAGCTAGGCCACGAGCGCATCGCGTTCATCAAAGGACAGGAATTCAGTTCCGACACCGACGTCCGCTGGAAGTCAATCACCCTTGCCGCAGCCACGCTCGGTCTCCGCCTCTATCCGAAGCTCACAGCGCAACTGGAGGGAGAACTGGGCACTCCCCAACTGGGCTACCGCGTAACCAGGCGACTCTTGGAACGAAAAGAAAAGTTCACCGCACTATTCGCTTTCAACGACATCTCCGCCATCGGCGCGATCGGCGCTCTGCGCGATGCCAAACTCGAAGTCCCGCGCGATGTTTCCGTAGTCGGCTTTGACGACATCCAGAGCGCCGCCTTCCAGAACCCCCGCCTGACCACGATTCGCCAGCCTCTGAAAAAAATGGGCACCATCGCCGCCGAAACCCTGCTCCGGCGCATAGCCCGCCCCGACGACGACTCCTACCCCCGCGAAATCGTAGTCGAGCCCGAACTTGTGGTGCGCGAATCCACCACCCGCGCAAAGAAGCTAGTGTCCTGACTCAGGAATTCGTGGCGTAGTCGAGGCTGGGTGTCAGGACGCGGCTGAATCGCCTGCTGAAAAAGTCTCAGCAGAGGTACACGCGGCAGACACCTTCAGCAAACTGTTTCCCGGTTATCGAATAAAAAGATGCTTTGTCGTCGTCCGAAGAGTCCAGTTCCGCGTTGATTGCGATTTGCACATTCCCCTTTGTCCACGCATGGCCGAACGGCTCGTTAGGAACTCCGCCACTGCCATGGTGCGTTCCGCGCGGGTGCTGACGCCGCACACAATGGACTCGGCACGGTTCGCAATGGTGCTAAGTGCCGAGGATTTCCCGTGCTGATATTCCGAATTGAGCATCAGGGCAAAAGTTGCGAGGGCAATCCAGTAGGTCGCTTTAGTATTGTTCATGGGAGTTTCACGTTCAATCATCTTGGACGTCCGGCCCTCAAGAAAGTCAACCAGGAGTTAACGAACAGAGAAAGATTGATGCTATTGCAGCGGGCTCCATCCCTGGCATTCTGACGCGCTTATCCCGCCCGTTAGCGGATCGCCGGGTCTAAAACGCACCACCGCGTCGGAAGTGGAACAAAAGCTTCTGAATCCGGTGTGGATGCTTTCGGGAATTCCTAATACCACAAATTGCTCGCAGTTTTGTTTCTTGCAGATCGCCTTGATTCTGAACTTGTACCCAGACTTCGTGCACCAGGCTTCAGCGGTGCAACTTGGGTCGCCCAGCGGAGCATCGATCAGGCTCGCATGATCCGCCGACGTCGTCCCAACATTATGAGGATCGGGACCGAGCGTAGCCAGATTGGGCGCGAACCCTCGCTCCGGATAAACGGTCGAATATGAGATCTGCGCGGTATTCGCTGTACGTATCGTAGCCACAGCGCTCGCTTCATTGGCCGCTATCCGGGCGCGCATCAGGTTAGGAACTGCGATGGCAGCTCCAGCCAGGACAATGCCAGCGTCGAATCCTTTGCTGCTGCTGACCGCACGAATCGCGCTCTCCTCACCATACGCGCACACCGTCAGCACCGGCGTTTCTCCAGTCGCTTGCGAAAGCGTACGCGCCAACTCTGGCAATGCCTGCCGCATGGCCAGCGCCGTGAACGCCGTTGGGTTCTCGTAGAACAGCGCCGAAGCCTCCGCGCCCCGCTCCGGCGGCAGCGATGCCAGAAACTTCTGGGAGTGTGCCAATGAGTCACCAGACCGGTGCACACGAACCGCCGCCGCGACCATTTCGCGGCTGGAGCCGATGACCAGATATCCATCTGCGAATGTGTAACCAATCTCAGTGGTCTTCTGCCCGGAAGGAATTTGCAGAGCGTAGTATGTCACCCCGTCTTCCTCGTATTGTTGCGCGTGCACGGGCGCGATTGCCCACAGCTTGCTGAGCGTTGCCTGGAGCTGGTCGGGATCGCTCGCCGGATCGCTCAGCTGGAATATCGCTCTCCACGCCGGTTCGTCTGGCGGATGGAAGTCATCCAGTTCCACAGTGAACTCCCCTCTCAGGCGGCGCAACAGATCTTCCTTGAAACTCAGTTTCAAGGCCGACTCCATTTGCGTGACCGGCGCGAAGCCCTGGGGATTTGCAGCCGTCGAGAGCGCCTTAACTTCGTCGAAGATCTGTGCCAGATCGCTCAGCCGCACCGTGGCCGAGATCATCGTCTCCGGTGAGACAAAATCGAGCGTTCCCAGACGGCTCGATGTCCCGAGCCATGCCGCAATTCCATGCCGTGGACCAGTGAAGCTCAACTCCGTCTGACTAGCGACCGCGCCCGGGACGCCTTTGTGTTCCCACACCAGATATTTCACGTCGGCAAATCCCGACCGCTCGAGCATTAAATCGTTCTCTCTGTTTCCGCGCGGCAACTGCTTCAGAAGCGTCTGCAAATCGATGGCTCCCACGACCGTCGTACCGCCTTCATAGGCCTGCGCCACCCGCTGTCCAAATGGTGAAGCAGCAAAGTTGCTGGCTTCCAGGTGAGCACTCAAGCGTTTCAGTTCGCCGAGGTCGAGCGTCGCAATAACCAGCTTTGGATGCACCAGAATCACCGGTTGCTGCGGCGGAAACGTATCCTTCGCGGCCGCCAGTTGCTGCGCATCGAAAATGTGAAACGGCGGATTCGGACGACTCGCGAGGCTTTTGGATATCTGTTGCAGGAAATCCTTTAACCCCGGCTTCTTCACCTCCGCCAGAATCTGAAGGCTCGGTCCTTGCCGGCCTTCAGTCCCAACCGATGCCGTCATTTCGTCTCCCAGAAATTGCGAGAACTGGTAGTACTTCTCCAAAGCGTCCTCTACCTTAGGCTGAAACGCGGCGACTGCGCTCCGGTGCCACCAGGCCCACAGAACCGGGCTCTCCTTCAATTCCTGATTAAAAATGATCTGGGCCTGATGGACCGCCTCCCCGTAGTTGGGAAACGCCATATAGAAAACCGTCGATTCCTGCTGCAAAGGCAGAAGACGGCTCTCGCGGCGCGGCTCCGGAAACTGAACATCATGCATTAACTTTTTTATAAGTTCATTGAACGCCGCCTGTAACGCCGGATCTTTTTGCAGTTCTTGAAACCACGCCATTCCAGGCTGATCGGCGGCCGTGAGTTGGGCCGCGCAGGCCGATGTCATGAGAACAATTGCGGCAAAAACTGCGTCCCACCTGCGGAAATAAATATGGCATTGTTGCTGCAGAGCGTGCACAAATCGCATAGGAGTTGCCGCCTCGAACTAGTAATGATAGATGGCGGGAACTGTTTAGGTAAGTGAATATTCGGCTATCTGGAAAACGGTCAATCAGGGAAGAAAATACACCGAAACTAATGGCCGCGCTCCAGCCTCTCCAGAATCATTGGCCCGAGTTGCGACACGCTGCCCGCGCCTAATGTAATGATCAAGTCACCGGACTGCGCGAGCGCCGCGACTCGTTCGACAGCGTCCGCAAAGGTAGAAGCGTATTCGGGAACTTTGCTTCCTGCGCCCGCAATGCGTTGGGCCAGCGCTTCGGCAGTGACACCTTCGATCGGCTTTTCGCTGGCGGGATAGATGTCCAGCAAGAAAAGCGTGTCGGCATCGACAAAAGCTGTGGCAAACTCATCCATCAAATCGTGGGTCCGCGTGTAGCGGTGCGGCTGAAAAATAACGTGCACGCATCGAAATCCACATTGGCGCGCGGCGGCCAGAGTGGCCCGGATTTCGGTCGGATGGTGTCCGTAATCGTCCACGACGCTTACGCCCGCGACTTTGCCCTTTAGTTGAAACCGGCGATCCACGCCGCGAAAACCATCAAGTCCGGAACGTATCTGGTCCGCGGGAATGTCGAGCGCGGTGCCGACGGCGAGCGCGGCCGTTGCATTGAGTACGTTATGCATTCCCGGCACCCGCAGCGTGAACTGCCCCAGGTCCCGTTTGTTGAGATTCTTCTCGGTGTAAGTAACTCGGAAACGGCTGAGCGGCGACCCTCCGGCCCCAGGCTGCGATGGTTCGAGGTGTATGAGGAAATCGGATCCCTTGCTCGTCCCGTAAGTCGTTACCCGCCGGTGCACCCGCGTCAGCACCCGCCTCAAAACGGGATCGTCATAGCACCCGACCACCAGCCCATAAAATGGCACGCGCTCCATGAACTCAAGAAAAGTGCGGCGTACGTCGCGCATATCGCGATAGCAGTCCATGTGCTCGCGGTCGATGTTGGTAACCACGGAAAGAATCGGCGAAAGCTTCAGAAACGAGCGGTCGCTCTCGTCAGCCTCCGCGACCAGGTATTGCGACTTGCCCAGACGCGCGTTCGAGCCCAGCGCATCAACGCGGCCTCCCACAACCACCGTGGGATCGAGACCGCCTGCCGCGAGTACCGCCGCGACCATCGAAGTCGTGGTCGTTTTCCCATGCATGCCGGCGATCGCGATCCCGTACTTCAGGCGCATCAGTTCGGCCAGCATTTCGGCGCGCTGGATCACCGGAATATGCAGGCGGCGCGCTTCCGCTACTTCAGGATTGTCGATCGAGATCGCGGAACTCGTAACGACGACATCCGCGCCCGCGATGTTGGTCGCGCTGTGGCCTTCGAAAGTTTGCGCGCCCAGCGAGGCTAGTCGTTGCGTAACCGCGGAGTTTCGAAGGTCGGAGCCAGAAATCTTGTAGCCGAGATTCAGCAGCACCTCGGCGATCCCGCTCATGCCGATGCCGCCCATGCCTACGAAATGTATGCGCTGAATTTTGGCGAACATATTCCGACCAACCCGCGTTGCCGGACAACAAATTTCTCTTCCACGAATTGCGCCGATGAACGCTGATGATAAAGCATTTCACGTTCGAGACGCCCCGCGAGCTTCTGCGTTTCATGCGTTATCGCGAGCGATGAGTTGCTCAACCATCTCGGCAATTTCTTCCACCGCTTTCGGATGGGCCAGGGAACGCGCCGCCTCGGACATGCTTTGCAGACGATGAGCGTCAAAGAACAAAGCCGCAATGGTTTCGACCAGGTACGCTGCGCCCAGATTCGATTCTTCGACCACAATCGCGGCTCCGGCGCGCTCCAGCGCGCGCGCATTCAAATTCTGATGATCGTCGGCCGCTCGCGGAAACGGCACAAAGATCGCCGGCTTCCCAGCGGCGGTAATTTCGCCAACTGTGCTGGCGCCGGAGCGGCACACCAGCAGATCGGAGCGAGCGAAGGTCGCGGGCATGTCGTCAATGAACTTGTGTACTTCGCTCGAAATTCCCGATCGCTGGTAAGCGGCGAAAACATTGTCGTAATCGCGCTGGCCGGTCTGATGAATGATATGAATCGCGGGAACCTTTGCGCGCAGGCCGGGCAACGACTCGATCATCGCCTGGTTGATGGCATGCGCTCCTTGACTGCCTCCGAAGACGAGCAGCGTGGGAACGCTTCCGCTTTCGCCGCCAGCAGCCTTCGCGGGGATATTGAAGAATGCCTCGCGCACCGGAACTCCGGTGACTTTGCAATTGGGAAAATACTCGCAGGTCTCCTCAAAATGCACGGCGGCCGCGGAGACAAAGTGCGCGACCAACCGATTCGCAAACCCAGGCACGACGTTCGGCTCAAAAGCCAATGTCGGAATGCGGCGGCGAATCGCAGCCAGGATCGCGGGGCCGGAGGCGTATCCGCCGACTCCGATGACTACATCAGGCCGGAAGTCGGAAACCATGCGGCCCGAAGTCCAGAGCGCCCGCGGGAGATCGAACATCGTTTTCGCGCGCGTCATCAGGCTGACATTGTTTAGCGCTCCAACCTTGATGAGTTGCAGCGGGAAGCCGGATTGGGGGACCAGGCGGGTTTCGATTCCGCGGGCGGTGCCGATGAAGAGGACTTCGGCGGCGAACTGCTTTTTGAGTTGCTGGGCGATGGCCAGGGCGGGGATTACGTGTCCGCCGGTACCTCCGCCCGCTATGATGACGCGCATGGTCAACAGCAGAATCTATCACGGGCAGCTGTCAGCTCTCAGGAAAGGCACCAAGCTTGGGGCGTGTTCACTGGCTGGTAGTCGGGGTACCCCCCCCAGCCCCTATTTCGCAAAGTATTCATTCTACATTATTTAGCAAATCGACCCCCGCAAAGTATTCATTCGCAATGGCTTACAGGCAAAGTCTTGAGCGCATGGGACTTAATGCAGAGATTTGCGGATTTCGCTCGCAAAGTATTCGGAAATAAGGACTTATTTGTAAAGTATTATGGAATAAGGAGTTACTTGGGAGTTTGCGTTCACGTCCCCTAGAGAGTTTGTGCATCACCTTGAGCCGGACGCTGTTTGTCGCCGCCGGTTTTTCAAAGAGCGAATCGGGCCAGGACACTTTTTGTGCCCTGCATCTATCTTCCGGTTGTTGGGGGCTAAGTCAAGCAATTTCGTGTGGGTTTCTGCGGAGAGCCATCGGAAGTCGTGCTGAATGAGGAGGAAGATATGAAGTCTCCGTGCACAGTAAACCTGCAAATCGCGGTCACTGTACCTCAACAGCGATTAGTCGTGGACTATCGAAGTGAAAGGAGGGATCGAAGGCGCCCACTCAATCGCAGAATGCGCGATTGAATGGGGCACCCGGCAGGAACAGAGCCAGGCTGAATAGAATGCTGTGGGTTAACAGTGATGCAGCTTTGAGTTTCATGGTAGTTCTCCTTTGTTCGGCAGCGGTGCGCCGATGGTTGAATGGTTGCGGTTGTCTGACCGTGGTAAGTCTCCGGTGATCGGGAAGCTCCCACTCAAGCCGTGAGGATGGCTTGAGTGGGTACCCGGCCTAAGCAGCCAAGCCGAAAAATTACTTGGCTACCTTAAACACCACGATCTGGAAATCGTCCTGGACCAGATTGCCGTTGACATCCCGGAGGCTGACGTAGAGGTTGCCGTTCTTATGGCAAGAGTCGCCGTCGTCGTCCGTGTTCACGAACGCCGCTCCGTTCGGCCATCCGTTAAAGCCCGAGACGGTTGCCACGACGGTGTAGTTCAAGCGGTCGTAGCAGACGCCTTTGATGGTGATCTCGAACATGCCAGTCGAGGTGTTGTAGGTACTGGTGACATTCGAGGTGCCCGTTTGTACAGTCCCGCCAATGGCGGAAATGCTGGCATAGGCAATCGGAATCTGAGAGCCGTTCGCTGCGAACGCACTGCCCGCCATGGCCAGCGTGGTGACCAACACCAGAGCTGCGATGGTGGATTGAGACTTCGTTGCTTTGCTTTTCATGTGGTTCTCCTTTTTTTCGGCACTTATGGCCGTTGGTTTGATGGTTGCGGTTGCCGACTTATCGATATCCGGCGAGAGCCCCTTCCCGGCCGTCAGTAAGTCGCGATTGCTTCTTGTTTCTCCGAGCTACCAAGAGCCTTTACCCCACATGGGATTCGTGATAGATTTCTCACTAATTCCGGTAGCTCCTCGGATCGCTCGTCCAACGGGAGCGATCCTGCCCGATCTGGCGATCAAGAGTCTTGAAGCAGGGCATGAATACTTCTGAAGGGTTCTCAAGACCGCCCATGCCAAACACAGAAAGGTACTTCTACGAGTTCGACTTTTTCCGGGTCGATCCCGACCGGCGCCTGCTCACGCGCCAGAAGCAGCCTGTTCCGCTGCAACCGAAGGCGTTCGACGTCCTGCTGGCGCTCGTCCGTGCCAAAGGGCAGGTCGTTTCCAAGGACGACTTGTTGAAAACCGTCTGGGCCGAAACATTCGTGGAGGAATCCAACCTCCCCCAGCACGTTTCCGTGCTGCGCAGAACCCTTGGCGAGGCCAAGGATGAAAACCGTTACATCGTCACCGAACACGGTCGCGGTTACCGTTTTGCCGCGCCCGTCAGGGTGGTTAGTCAGGAGGAGATTGCGGCCGAAGAGAACGCCGCCCGCTCGGCAGCAAAGGGGCGCGTCATAGAGATACCC
>JBEKOW010000123.1:0-12235 GCA_049521375.1 Terriglobales bacterium | reverse complement strand
ACGGATTTCTCAAAGCATCTGGAAGAGGTTTTCCCCGGCCGCGACATTCGCGCCCATGCCGATGAGAAGCTGCATCACCACGGAAGCTCCACGGTGAAATACGGACGCGGCGCGGTGCTGACTGTCGACCTTACCAATCGCTGCAACATGATGTGTGATCCATGCTTCATGGATGCCAACCAGGTTGGGTACGTCCACGAACTGACCTGGGAAGAAATCAAGACGGTGCTCGACAATGCCATCACGGTGAAGCCGAAGCGGCAGATGTCGGTGCAGTTTTCGGGCGGCGAGCCTACGTTGTCTCCGTACTTTCTGGATGCGGTTCGCTACGCGCGCAAAGTTGGATACAACAGCGTGCAGGCGGCCACCAACGGAATCGAATTTGCGAAGAGCTTTGAATTCTGCCAGCAGGCGGTCGAAGCGGGCATGCGCTACGCCTACCT
Source organism: Terriglobales bacterium (assembly GCA_049521375.1). GTDB lineage: Bacteria > Acidobacteriota > Terriglobia > Terriglobales > Acidobacteriaceae > Acidiflorens. The sequence goes on along the minus strand of JBEKOW010000123.1, from coordinate 11,792 downwards.
ACAGTTTGACGGCATTGGCAACGCGGCGAACGATCATCGCGCCGTCGGCAACCTGTTCGACGTGAAGTTGAAGGCGATCGACAACCTGCACAAGGCGGGCTGCGAAATCGTTCCGGTGGTTACGATCGTGAACGGAATCAATAACGAGCAGGTCGGACGCATCATTCAGTTCGCGCTCGACAATCCGAAGAAGATCGGGTTCCTCAGCTTCCAGCCGGTTTCATTCACCGGGCGCGACGAGGCTATCACGGACGAACGCCGCGAAGCGCAGCGCTACACGCTGGCGCACCTGGCGCATGATGTCAAGAACCAGACTGGTTTCGGAGAGCCTACGCGCGACTGGTTCCCGATCAGCTTCATGAGCACGTTCTCGGACTGGGCGGATGTATTGCACTCCGGGGAACCGAACAATGACTGGGGCCAGCTCTCGTGCGGATGCCATCCGAATTGCGGGACCGGCATGGCGATGATGATCGACAAGGAGACCAAGGAAGCGGTGCCAGTCACGGCTTTCCTGAAGGGCGATCAGCTTGCGAAAGACATTGCGCGGGTCAACGATGCGGCGCGTTCGAAGTTCTGGACCGCGTTCGGCATGGCGCTTTGCCTGATGAAGAACTACGATCCGTTCCAGTCGCCGACGCACTTCAAGATGACGGACCTGCTCAAGAAGTTCGACAAGAACTTCAACGCGACGGGCAAGAATTATGGCAAGGTCGGTCCGGACCGGACGATTGACGACGTGATGAAGAGGCGGCAGGATCGCTGGAACTTCCTGTTTATCGCGGGCATGTGGTTCCAGGATCTGTTCAACTACGACTTCCGGCGCACCGAGCAGTGCATCATTCCGTATGCCACGCAGGAAGGCGAGATCAGCTTCTGCGCTTACAACACGGGCGTAGGCTGGCGGAACATCATCGAAAAGATGCACATGACTTCGACGCTCACGAAATGGTACGAGGAGCATGGGCGGCACGAGATTTTCGCGGGCGGCAAGAAGGTCAAGATGCAGGACCAGGAGCACGCTCTGTATCTGCGCGACGAAATCGTGACCAACGAAGTGCAGCACGATCTCGACAAGCTGGGCATTGCCAAGACTGCGAGAGAAGAAAAGACGCGCGCTCGTGACGCGAAAGCGAAAGACAACCGGGTCAAGAACGATGCGGCTTACGACGCGCGCATGGCCCAGTTGTACCGCGAGGTAGTGCTGAAAGAAAAGCCGGCGACGTCGGATGAGGCTGGGTTCATTCCGTTGGGCGCGATCGCTCCTGCGAACGGCAATGGCAAGGGCGATGGCCTGCACGGGATTCAGCCTATGAAGCGGACCGAAGAGGTAGGCGAGCCGGTAGCGGGGGATTAGAAATTCAGCGTCCGAATTTCAGATGGCGGTCTCAACATGGGCCGCCATTTTTATTTGGGGATCGTCCGGGCGCGCGGCCTCGCCAAAGAAAGCCGCGGGATCGTGGTTGGGGCGCCGGTTATTTTGTGGGGGCCGCTGGGAGAGTTTTGTACGTACAGATTGATATGGACGTGGTTTTGGACCACCAAGTGCCCAAAAAGGGCGAAAATAAATATTTTCATGATTTTTCGAGGGCGCAGATTCGCGAATGCTCGACCAATGAAATCAGGCAGTTAGCAGGGGGCAGGACGCGGATTTCGCTCAAGGCACAAGTTGTCAAGCGTACTGATTCCAAGGGGATTAGCCGGAGGCATGGCGGACGACACCGGCAAGTGACAGAAAATACGAGGGTTGCGACATGGAAAAATGGGGGAGATGGCGTTTTGCCGGAGAAATTTTTCCAGTTTTTAACCATGGTCCACTTGGGGGCTGGATTGAGGGCGAAATCGGGGTTGGGGGGACCACCGTAGTCCGTCCTCGGAAAAACCGGGGTTTGTCCCGTCCCCTGCATTTTCCGATCAAAAGCCTTTCAGCAGCAAAGCTCGCAGATCGCCCTCGATCGCACCGAGGATGTTCGCCTGGACGAGGGGGAACTTTACCGGCTCGATTGTGTCCGGCGTTCCGGATCCTCCATAGAGCGCGAACGTGGTGCCCGCTTTGCGTCGTTTTGCCCGAACCTTTCCAGCGTCGCCGTGATCGACGTCATGTCTCACGTCAGTCCGGAGGTCGTTCACATGGGCGAAGGATTGAGGCCACGTGCCATTGAGCCGCGTACCGATCGATTCGCGAAAGAGAAAATACAGGTCGTCGATGAAGGCTTTGTAACCGTCTCGATCCCGTGCCGCTTTCTGGATTCGGAGGAAGGCCTGAGTCGTTTTGTTCGTCGGCTTAAAGAGATCCTCGCCATGTTTCGTCGCGTACACGCCGTTAATCTGGCCTACGATCTCGCTCACTGATTTGCCGAGTTCGCCGATTCGGCCGTTGACGCCGCTCTCCGCAATCACCGATGGATCAAAGACATCGGCTAGTTCTGGAGCAATGCGGAAGAGTTTGCGGAGAAGAATTTCCTGCCTCATTTTCGCTCCGCCTTTTACGTTGGCACTTACCGAGCGCTGAAACGTTACATAGTCGCTGTCAATTGCACTCTGACCCATCTCGACCTGTTCGGCGAGTTCCGACATGAAAGTCTCGAAGAATTTTCGGAGCTGAGCTTCATGACCGGTCGCGCGTCCCGTCGCGATGATCTTGCAGGTGAGCGTCAGCAGCGACTGCACTATCGTGCGGGTACGGAGTGAGGAACCCTTTCCCTTGAAACCTTTATTCAAAAAATCGAGAGCAGATTTAATTCTTTTGCCGATCGCAGATGTGGGGGCGAACGAACTCTGCGCCTCGAAAACCTCTCGAATGTCGTCAAGACGTAGCCCCGCATCGAGACCTTCGACTTCGATCGCGGCGACCTTGGTCAAAATGTCGAAATGTGCGTACCGCGTATTCGGGATCGCCACGGTCTTCGCGAAGAATGGGTGATTTGCTGCGGAACGACAGAAGTCAGTGAGTTTGCTCGGAACGGCGTTCAACTTTTCGCTGCTAGTGAGAGGCATCCCTTCCTGTAGCCGCTGAAAAAACTCTTTTAGCTCTGCGTCAGTCGCACCGGAGATGAGGTCGTAGTCGATCTCGAAGTCGTCGAAGGCGTCTGCAATTGCACGCGGGAGATCGCGATAGTACTTGCCTTTGAATTGTGCTGCGGACTGCGCGCTGAGGGGGAGTTCATTCGAGAAAAACTCCCAGATCGCGTTGAGGCGCTGTTGTCCGTCTTCGACGAGATAATCCTCCCCGACCTGCTCGATAAAATAGAACTTCGGGAGTTTCCACGCCCGTAGGATCGAGTCGATGAGCCGTTGTTTCTTGGCGCGATTCCAGACTTCCGAGCGCTGCCAGTCTGGAATGTCATAGCGATCGCGTCGTCTGAAAATCTTGTCGATCGCCCTTTTCTCAGAAACCATCTTCATGGCGCCATCCTTTCACTGCTCCCGTTGGCTGAGGCAAACTGAGCTATCGTCTATTATCTCCGAACATCCCTTCCGCTAAAACATCGGCTGATATCGGTAGCAAATACCACGTCTCTAGGCGGGTGGGACGGGTGGCCCAGTTCTGACCAAGGGCTGAATGAGTCGTCGTAGGGTGTCCTACAACTCGCGATTTTCGAGATGTGGGCCCGGTCCACGACCGCACTTTCTAAACCTGGAGGGAAAGATTTTGTTCTCCGAGCGAAATCCCACGTTTGCCGACAACAGGCAAACATGGGGCACCCAAGGGTGCGGGGTCGTGCGCCCTTCGAGATCAATGGTTCCCGCGAGGTTGGGAGCCATCCAGCCGAAAAGCGCGCCTCAGTGGGCACGTGCTTCGGACGTCCCATGCGGGACGGGACCGTGGAATCCCACCCTAGCGCAACGAACGCGCTAGGATGGGGCACCCTCTTGTGTTGCCGCAGTTGGGGAGATCAAAACCTTGGCTGGGCCGTCTGGGCCGGTGGCCCACATCTGCCGCCGATCACAAATCCACGAGTGTAAAGCGATGGGTGCCCACATCTCGCGATTTTCGAGATGTGGGACCCGCCGACGAACACTTGGGTCTGAATCATGGCGGAGAGATTTGTTCTTCGCGCGGGATCCCACGTTTGCCAACAACAGGCAAACATGGGGCACCCACGAGTTTAAGTTCATTCTTCGTTTTGAGAGTTAAACCTGGAGATGTGGCCACCCGCCCGTCATCGTACCCGCCCTTCGCAAAGTACGCGAAGGACGGGGCACCCGAGGCTGTCTGCAGTTTGAAGGCCGGGCTACCCGCCACCTACGAGTTTAATTTTTATTTTTCGTTTTGAGAGTTAAACCTGGAGATGTGGGCCACCCGCCCGCGGCGGACATCCCGAAGTCACAAGAGTTTAGTTTCGCTACTGCCGCGTATGCCGGCGCCCGCTCTTGGCCGATGACGCGATCTCGTACCGCCAGCCCATTCCCCTCGCCTGTCTACTTCGTTTAAAGTAACCCATCCCCATTGAATACATTCGCCTCAAAGTGTGTTAGTATCCCCGCCTCTCTGTGCGCAGTATGTCGAGTTACATCGAAGTTTCGGAATTATGCAGGTAACCCTTGTCATCAAGGAGAATGGACAACATGAAAATCACGCCAGGTCGTCTCGCCGCTCCAGCAGTTGTGCTCGCTGTGGCAATCTTTTTCGCAGCTACCGGGATTGCAAACGCCGGGTCACCGCCACCCCTGTGCTCCAATCAGATCATTGCTTGCGGATGCACGATTGCCGCGCCCGGCAATTACACGGTGGAAAATGACCTTGATGCAGCACAGGGGCTAACCTTAAAAGGCGGTTGCATCGACATTACAGGACAGAACATCACCCTCCAAGTAAATCATCATATCTTCGGACCCGGAAGCCCGGACTGTATGACCTCTAATCCGAAGCGGAATGCCGGCATCGGTATCCATGTGTTTTCCACTGCGGCCCGCGTTTCCATTTTCGTACCGGTATCGTGCGGATGGAATTATGGGGCGGAGAGTGAAGGCGAAGAGATAAGCTGGGACGAATCAGCCTCCCTTTACGACAACGTAGGATTTTTGTTCAACAATGCCACCAGCAGTAGCTGTACAAGTTGTGCGGCTGAGTCAAATATCACTGGCATCGAAATTGCCGGAGGGTCGGGCAACTCGTTCGCCGGCGGTATTGTCGCATCCAACTCCCAATACGGCTTTTGGCTGAACGGTACTCAGAACAACACATTCTCCGCCATCGACTCCTTGGTAAATGGGATTGCCGGCTTTTATCTCGGATGCTCCTCAACTGGAAATGTAAAACCCTCGATCCCCTGCACGACCACTCCAACCACCGGAAACAGCCTCTCAAGTAGCTTCGCGGCCCTCAACTCCAAATACGGCATCGCGGTCGAAAAAGGGAGCATTTATAACCAATTCCTCGACAATCAAGCCGCAATGGATACGAAAGTCGACATCATTGACGGCAACGGCAACTGCATCTACAACCAGTACTCGACCGACGTCTTTACCACTAAGTCCCCGAAATGCATCGAGTAATTCAAGCATTCAAGCAGTGATCCGCGGGGGACGTGACGCTCCTTCCCCCGCGACATTCCAGAGCAAGAAAACCCCTTAATCCGATTGCCTTATTTCCTGAAAGCGGCGCAACAACGCGCCGAAAGGGTCATCTGATAACCCAAGTTGATGAGCGGCTGGAGATGTGGCTGCCCGCCTACGAACACTTGTGTCTAAACCATGGCGGAGAGATTTGTTTTTCCTGCGGGGTCCCACGTTTGCCAAACGCGGGCAAACATGGGGCACCCACGAGGTTAAGTTTTATTCTTCGTTTTGAGAGTTAAACCTGGAGATGTGGGCCACCCGCCACCCACGAAAAATTTGAGATAGTCTGGATGACGCCGCCCACGGCGCCCGGCCCGAGGGGAATGTCCGACTCATCGCCATCGCGCGAGGTATCGCTCACGGAGATTGCGTTCGTCTTTCTGAAATTGGGGATGATCGCCTTCGGCGGGCCCGCTGCCCACCTGGCGATGATGGAAGAAGAGTTTGTGCGGCGGCGACGCTGGATTACGCAGGCCGAATTTCTGGACCGGCTGGCGACCGCGAATCTGATCCCGGGGCCGAGTTCGACCGAAGTCGCGATTTTTATCGGGCAACTCAAACGGGGCTGGCGCGGACTGATCGTCGCGGGATTCTGTTTCATTGTTCCGGCCGCGCTGATCGTATCCGCGATTGCGTGGGCCTATGTCCGGTTTGGCTCGCTGCCGCGAGCGCAGAATGTTTTCTTTGCCATCAAACCGGTGGTGGTCGCGATCATCGTTCAGGCGATCGGACGGATGAGCCGAACTGGCATTCGGACTGCGTTGCTGGCTTCGGTCGCGGTCCTGGCGGCGGTTTTGAGTTTCATCGGAGTCAGTCCCGTGCTGGTGCTGGTCTTCGCAGGCACATTGTCGGCCGCGGCCCTCGGGATGAAAGGGCGGTTGCTGAGCGCGGGATTCCTGACAGGTCCGGCTATGGTGCTCGCCGTAGTGACCGCAATCACTGTGAAGGCAGCTGCGCCGGCTTTGCTGGGGCGGCTCTTTCTGTCTTTCCTTAAGATCGGATCGGTTGTATTCGGAAGCGGGTACGTGTTGCTGGCGTTTCTGCAGAGCGAGTTCGTCGAGCATCTGCATTGGCTCAGCGAGCAGCAATTGCTGGATGCGGTTGCGGTCGGGCAGTTTACTCCGGGACCGGTATTTACGACCGCGACCTTCATCGGATATATCGTGGCAGGATGGAGGGGCGCGGCCGTGGCAACTCTGGGAGTTTTTCTGCCGGGCTTTATCCTGGTAGCGCTCAGCGGGCCGCTTATTCCGCGGGTGCGGCGGTCTCCGGTGGCTGGGGCGGCGCTGGATGGCGTGGTGGCGGGTTCGCTCGCGCTGATGGCGGTGGTCGCATGGCAGTTGGGGAAGGCATCGATCATGAACTGGACTACCCTGGCTATATTTCTCGTAGCCTTGATTGGGCTGCTGCGGTTTCGTCTGAACTCGGCGTGGCTGATTGGGGTGGCTGCGGTGTTTGGACTGGTGATGAGATGACGACGACGGGCCGCGGAATCGGGGCGCGCGGAGGCCTCGGATGAGCGAGTTGAGAATTCGTCCGGCGGTGCGTGGCGAGCTGCAGCGATTGACCGAAATCTACAATTACTACGTCGTGAATACTCCCGTGACGTTTGACATCGAGCCCTACACGGTCGAGCGACGGGAGGCATGGTTTGCTCAATTTGGAGGTTCGGGGCGTCACCGGCTGCTGGTCGCGGAACGCGATGGAACCGTGCTTGGATATGCGGGGACCACGCGATTTCGTCCAAAAGCGGCATACGACACAACCGCGGAGACGACTGTCTACTGCGCTCCCGAGGCGGTCGGGAAGGGAATTGGTAGCCGGTTATACGCTGAGTTATTTGCGGGATTGAAGGGCGAGGACGTTCACCGGCTGGTCGCGGGCTATGCGCTGCCGAACGCTGCCACCGAGGCGCTGCATCGACGATTCGGATTTGAAGTGGTGGGCGTGTTCAGCGAAAACGGGCGCAAGTTTGGGAAATATTGGGATGTGTGTTGGGTGGAAAAGAAGCTTTGAGGCGCGAGGTTCGAGCCGCGAGTTGCGAGTTGGAATCCGAGGGGTGGGAAAATTCGTTACGGACGGGCGGGGACGCCCGTCCTTCATTTTCTCGTTCGGCGAGTTTTCGTTCTAGAACTTCTGTTCATCGGCCGACGGGCCGTACAGTCCTGGGACAGGCGCGTCCAGCAGGCGCAGATACACGGTCAGTTGTCCGCGGTGATGAATCAGGTGGTTGAGCACCATGCGGCGCAGGACATTGGCTCGCGGCTCGCGGAAAAGCTCTTGTTCGCCCATGAGCAAAGCCCACGGCGTGGCGTAAGCGGCGTCGTCGCCGGCCGCCAGGGCGGCGCGCGCTTCGGCTCGATTCTTCTCGAAGAGTTCCATCACGCCTTTGCGGTTGGTGGGAGGCGGAGGGGCAGAAGCCGGTCCGGGAGCCGAGAGGTCCAGCGAATTTTCCTCCATGGTAATTTTTGCCCAGTGAGGAATGGTGGCGATGTGGATGGCCAGCCAGCCCAGCGTGCCGGACTTGGCGTGCGGCTGCCATCCGAACTTGTCATCCGGGACACGCTCGAGCGTGCGGCGGGTGTTGTCCATTTCCATGTCGAATTCGGGGAGGACGGTATCTTTATAAGGCAAAGGTTCTTCTCCTAAGACAATTTCTGACTGGTAGATAGTAAGGTGCCCTGGGGCGGAAAGCGACAGTGCAATTACAAATCGCAAACGAACCGATTTCTTGTGACGCGCCATTTTAGCAGCTGGCTGGGCTGTCGGAGGGTACGGCCGGCCCGGTATTTTCCAGGTGTCGTTTAGGCTTCGTCCTTTATGACGGAGAGGTTAAAATAGGGGATTCCGCGCGGGCTGCCGATCATAGTAGGGGGCAAGCGACGCGGGGTTAAGGGTGCTGCGGAAACGCCGTTTTTGGGATTATTGATACTTGGAACCAGTTGACAATTTCGTAGAGGCAGAGCGCAAGGTGCCGCGCGACGGCGATGGATCGGGAGGCGCGTCTGCGATTGCCTCGATCGTTTCCTCGTCTTTTGTGTCCTTGTCCCCGGCGCGCCCCCGGCCATCTTCGCCGGTGTACTGGCGGGTGGAAGGCAGCCTGCTCGAACTGACGACGATCCGGCCCATTGCATTTTTTACCTGGAACAGCCAGACGTTTATCGCGCGCGTGGCGCGGCGGAGCCTGGTTTTCCTGATGGCGGTGCTGCGGCCGTTCCTGTATGCGGCGAACCGGGTGGCGGCGACACGGATCGTCCACTCGGTCTTGCGCGGCATTACCCGCGACCGGCTCGACCTGTTGGGCGAAGAGGAATTTGAATACAAGTTGAAGCCGTTGCTGAAACCGGAGGGAGTGCGGCGCCTGAAGGCGCTGCAAGCCACGGGCGCCGATGTCGTACTGGTAAGCCAGGGTCTCGATCATGTGATGCGTCCGCTGGCGCGGCATCTGGGAGTGCGGTGGATTATCGCGAACCGTCTCGACTTCCGCGACGGGGTTGCTACGGGAAGGCTGCTGAGCCCGGTGATCCGGCCGCGCGGGCTGTTTGCGCGCATTCGCGAAACGGGCCCGGAGGGGCAGCAGAGCCCGGCGCGCTGGGTGCGGGCGCTAGGTTTGCGCGGGCCCAAGGCGTTGGCGTCGGCGATCGTGCCGGCGGTGCGAGTGGAGGCTCCGCGGGTGCGGCCCATTGTCTATTTTGATGAAACCCGGCACCGGGAGCGGTTTTCGGTGCGCAAGGCCCTGAGCGGGAAGCATGTGATGCTGATCGGGGTCACCGGATTTATCGGCAAGGTGTGGCTGGCCAACACGCTGATCGATCTTCCGGAAATCGGCAGGCTGTACCTGCTTATCCGGCGGCAGAAGTCGAATCCTGCACAAAAGCGCTTTGAGAAGATGCTCGAGGACTCGCCGGTGTTTGATCCGGTCTTTGAGAAGTATGGCGACCGGTTGGGGCCATTACTGGCCCAGAAGGTCGAGGTCATTGAAGGTGATGTGTCGCAGGATGGTCTCGGGCTGGAGCCCGAGGTTGCGGCGCGGCTGGCGAGAGATCTGGATGTGATCGTCAACAGTTCGGGGCTGACGGATTTCAATCCCGATCTTAGAGACGCGCTGGCGGTGAATGTGGACTCGACGCACCGGCTGATCGAGTTCATCCGCGCATCGGATCATGCGGCCTTGCTGCATCTTTCGACCTGCTACGTTGCGGGGCAACGCGATGGCCGGGTGGGTGAGTTTGTGCGTCCCAACTACACGCCTGCGGGCGTGCACGATTTTGATGCCGAACGGGAGTGGCGCTACCTGCATGAACTGACGGAGTCGGCGGCATTGCGCGCCGAGAGTCCGGAAGTGACCGAGGAACTGACCCGGCAGGCGTTGCAAAAGGAGCATGCCGCGAAAGGGCTGAGCGGGCAGGCGCTCGAAAACCAGATTCGCAAGAACCGGGTTCGCTGGCTGAAAGAATATCTGACGGTAGAGGGCAAGCGGCGGGCGCAGGAACTGGGCTGGCCGAATACCTACACCTATACCAAGAGCCTGGCCGAGTCGCTAATTGCGACGTATGGCGCGGGTTTGCCCATCGCCATTGTGCGTCCGGCCATTGTTGAAACGTCGGTGTCGAAGCCGTTTCGCGGATGGAATGAGGGCATCAACACGTCGGCATCGCTGTCGTATCTGCTGGGGACATCGTTCCGGCAGTTGCCATCGAACGAACGCAAGCGGCTGGATATTATTCCGGTGGACGCGGTGTGCGCGGGGATGACGCTGATCGCGGCGGCCCTGGTCGAACGGCGGCATGATCCGCTGTACCAGTTAGCGACGTCGGTTACGAATCCCTGCGATATGGGACGGTCGATTGAACTCACGTCGCTCGGACACCGGCGGCATTATCGCGCGCAGGAGGGCCTGGAAAACTGGCTGCGCCTGCGCATGGATGCGATTCCGGTATCGAAGGAGCGCTATAACCGGATGTCGGCGCCGGCGCAGAAGATGATTATCCGCTCGATTCAGAGCGTCATGGCGCCTTCGCCGATGCGCAAGGCGCTGGCCAAGGCAGAGCGCAACCTGGAGCGGGTGGAAAAACTGATCGAGCTTTTCGAGCCTTTTATTCTTCACAACGAGCACGATTTTGTTGCCGATAATGTCGAAAAGCTTTCGCAGGCGCTGGTGCCGGAAGAAAAGGAAATATTCGCGTACGATACGGCCGGCCTGGATTGGTGGGAGTACTGGATCGATATTCATATTCCCGCGCTGCGGCGGTGGACCTATCCGCTGATCGAGGGGCGTCCGCTGGAAGCGCGCGAACCGCGAGTGCTGCAGATGCCGGCGGTCAACGATAACGGGAAGGGCATGAAGACCGGGACAAACGGAGCAACGTGGCGATATTCCTGACCGGGTCGACCGGCTACATTGGCGCGCACGTCGCGGCCAACCTGCTCAGCCAGCACGATGCGACTATCAATGTGCTGGTGCGCGGCCGCGATGCGCGCGACGCGGAGGTGCGGCTTTGGAATGCCCTGCAACTGCATATGGCTTTCCCCACTTTCTACGAGTATTTGCAGGCGAAGATCCGAATTTTTCGCGGCGATTTGACGGGTCCGCAGTTTGGACTGGATCGCGCGGACTACGACCGGCTGGTACACACCACTGATTCGGTCATTCACTGCGCCGCCTCGCTGAATCGCAAGTCGGAAAAGGCCTGTCTGAATGTGAACCTGCGCGGCACACTGGAAGTCATACAGTTGGCGCGGCAATCACAGTACTACCATGGTTTGCGGCGCTTTTCTAACGTGAGCACGGTGGCGGTCGCGGGCAAGCGCAGCCACGAAGTAGTGACTGAAGAGCGGTCGATCGAGTGGGACCGGTCGGACTATGATCCGTATGCGCGCACGAAAAAATTTTGCGAGCACATGGTGCGGGAGTTGCTGCCGGAAGTGCCGCTGACCATTTTCCGTCCCAGCATCGTGCTTGGGGACAGCCGGTATCCTGAAACCACGCAGTTCGACATGGTGCGATCTTTTGTGTTTCTGGCGGGGCTACCGGTGCTGCCGTTCCGCCCGCATGACAAGATCGACATTGTGAACGTGGACTTTGTGGCGGATGCAATCGCGACGCTGCACATGAAGGAAAGCCCGAGCTACGACACGTATCATTTATCTTCGGGCCGAGCCTCGCAGAGTTTTCGGGAGTTGACGGCCGCTCTGGCAAAAGAGCAGAACAAGCGCGGTCCGGTATTTCT
>JBEKOW010000122.1:0-15537 GCA_049521375.1 Terriglobales bacterium | reverse complement strand
GAGCTGCCTTTGATATCCTGCCTAGTTCATGCCCGACGACTCTCCACTTCAGTCCCAGACGCCCGATTCCCTCATGCTGTTCGGCTTCTGGTATCGCGCGCTGCCGAGCGACCACGTGAAGCGAAACGAGATGCTGCCCGCAATGCTTCTCGAGCAGCCTCTGGTGATCGGCCGCGACCGGCAAGGCCGCGCCTTCGCCATGCGCGATGCCTGTCCCCACCGCGGCATGCCCCTTTCCTGCGGACGCTTCGATGGCACTCAGATCGAGTGCTCCTATCACGGTTGGAAATTCGATGCCCACTCCGGCCAGTGCACATTGGTTCCTTCGCTGGTAGCCGATCAGAAATTGAAAATCGACCGCATCTACGCCGGCAGCTATCCGTGCGAGGAGCGCGACGACTTCATCTGGGTATTCATCCCCGATCCCGCCCCCGCTGGAGCCGGATTCACAAAGGCCGCGCCCGCTCCAACACCCGCGCCCGAAGTTCCGAAGTTCAGCGAGCACTACAGACTCGCCTACCTGACCGCCGATCTGCCCTGCTCGGTCGATCACGGCATCATCGGCCTCATGGATCCCGCCCACGGCCCGTTCGTTCATCAGGCATGGTGGTGGCGCTCTCGGCACTCGATCCACGAGAAGCAGAAAAACTTCGAGCCCATTCCGTACGGATTCCGCATGAGCGCGCACACGCCCAGCTCCAACAGCGCGCCCTACAAGCTTCTGCACCTGTACGCCGACGCCGACTCGATCACAACGACGATTGACTTTGTTCTGCCCAATCTGCGCTCGGAGATCATCCGCGCCGGAAAATACTGGTTCTCGAGCGTCACCACCGTCACGCCCATCACGCGCAGCCAGTGCCGGATCGACGTGGTCGCCGCCTGGAATTTGTTTCGCTGGATTCCCTTCGGTCCTGAGCTCCTGAAGTTCGTCTTCGCGAAATTCGTGGAGCAGGACCGCCGCACCATGGAACTCCAAAGTGAGGGCCTGAAGCACAATCCGCATCTCATGCTGATCGACGATGCGGACCGCCCTGCCAAATGGTATTTCGGTTTGAAAAGCGCCTACCTGGAGATGAAAAAGACCGGCGGAGAGTTCCGGCATCCGATGAGCGGGCCAGTGACACTAAGATGGAGAAGTTGAAAGGGAATTCGCTGTTCTCGGTTGTCAGTTCTCAGTGACCGGGCAGTTCCTCTTCCGTCATCGGCCTCCACCAGTTCGGATCGTGAATCTGAATCTTACCTTTCAGCGTTCCCAACATCCTTTTCTTGTTCTTGTTATTGTTCTTGCGAGATGGTTTCGGAGTGCGAACAATGTCCACTACGGGGACGCCCCGGCGACAAATGGTCACCGGGTCCCCGTTTTCGACAGCTCGAATCAGTTGCGACAGCTTGTTCCTGGCATCGGCAATGCAGACTTGCATTGCACGATAATATCCCGGTGAGAAAGGCTGCTTCCAAGGGCAGAGTTTTAGTGCAAAGTTGGGGAATCCTTGACTTCCAGGACCGCCGCTCGTAGCCGCCGCTGTTTCAACAGCAGATGGCGCGCCATGGCCGCGGCGTTTCCGCCTGCCTGCAAACGCAGGCCCTCCGAGGCCTCGAAGCGAGCTTGCTGCAGTTCGTCTTTCTGGGATCCCTGTCCATGGCCCGCCTCAAGCCGCCGTATTCTCGCGACCGCGCGATCTACCAGCCCCCCTAACTCGGCTCCGAAATTTGCCGAGCGGCCTTCGAGCAGACGCCGCTTGGCTTTTTCTGGCGAGAACCACGTCGGGTTGCGATCCGCTTCCTGAGGAGGCTCAAGATACGAAACCTCGCAAAGGTGAGCGGTGACGGGCTCGCCCCGGTCCATGGTTTCACTGGTTTTGCGCGAGCCTTTGTCCGGCTTGCTGCGCGATTTTGGCTTCGCCTTGCCGGATTTCCGATCCCCCCTGGGGATGTAGTACCGCGCGAAAGGCATCTCTTCGATTCGCCCATGAACGCCGGCCTCTTCGAACGCCTCCAGCGCCGCGGACTGCGCTTGCGTCAGGCCCGGTTCGACTCCGCCTTTGGGGAAGATCCAGCGCCCGCCCCGAGTTTGCACCAGCAGAAACTCCAGTACCCCATGGCTCCGGACGCGATAGCAGACCGCCGCCACCAACTGGCGTGCGCACGATTCCCGAAGCCCGGGCGACGAGCCGCGCTTATCCAACGGCCGCGATGAAGCATTCGAGCCCACGCCCGTAGAGTGCGGGATCCCGCACTCTTTGCCTAGACCATAGCTTGGTTCCCCGCGGCGCGCCGGCATTTTGCCGCCGGTCCCGCGAGCGCCTCGCGCGCGGCGGCCATACCAGGAATCTTCCTGCATACTTGCCGCCCGGCCCGAGCGTTGGAGAAAGTAGAGCGACGAACATCGCCCGGAAAGAAATCGGCGGGCGCCAGCAATTGCTCTTTCGTTTGTTGGACGATTTCGGTTGTGCAGGTTTTCTGATGCGCGGGCCAGACTGGGACGGAACGATTGGAACACTCGTATTGTCTTCGGTGTAATCGGGAACTCGAAGCGGGCGACAAATCGGTCGCGGTCTACATGTTCGCGCAGACGGTCGGCGTGCGTCCCCGGCAAAAATCATCGGCGCAGCGCATCTGCTTTTGTCCGCAGTGCTCGGTTTCGCTGGCCATGGGCCCGGCTCCGGAAGGCGCGCTCAATCTCGCCGCCTGCCGGCGTTGACCGAAGCTGCGTGGGAGAACTTGCACGGAGTTGAAGAAGGTTTGCTGCCGACCGGCAGCGAAGGCGCGCGGCCTCCGCGCCCCGGTTCCTACCTGGAGTTCTAAACGACGGGAGCTACGGCTTGTTGCGGGTCGCGGGAGAAAGTCTCGGCCCCGTGTCGTCAGTCACTCTCGCGCGTAGATTCTCCGGCGGAAAGTTGCGCGGCAATCTCATCGGGAGCAATCCAGAGCATGACCTGCATGCTCTTGGGAGCCACAACGCCCCCAATGGGATAAAGACGCCGCACCAGGCTGGCCAGCACAATCAGTCCTCCTCCCATCAATAGCAGCCGTTGAGGTTCCGGCAGTGCGGACGCCCGGAGGAACACATTTCCTGCCCCGCTATGAGCGAGGAAGCAAGCAAGGGAGGTGCCAAAGGTAGTAGACATAAGAATTAAGTGAACTCCTATGAGTCCCATTCTGGGCCACTTCCCGCGCTGGGAAAAGGTTTCCAAAGGGCGTGCCCCCGCACCAGAGTGTCGTTACGGGGATTGATTTTATTCCCGACCCCGACACGCCCTTTCGTGCCTAAAGTTTTTCTGGCTGACCTATCCCTTTGTGCGCCAGCCACTTTAACGGAGGCGTCTGCGGCAGGAAACTGCGAGGGCAGGATTGCTGGGAGCCCCATCGATGAGCAAATCCCGCCCACGCACGGTCGGGCGGGACATACTTGGCTCGGCAGCGATCTGCGAACCAGCCTCGTCCAGCCTAGTCGTTGTCCGGCGGATCGATGGCCCCCCTGGGAAGGGCCGTGAAGTAAGCTGCGTCCAGCGGAGAGGGGATCGTCTTGTATTTCGTGGGTGACATCGAAACGTTGAAGAAAGCGCTGAGATCATTGGCGGCCCGCGCATCGGCAAAGCCCAGACTGCCCAGGCCGAAGACGCCTTCGATAGTTTTGAGAATGCTGCCGAAATCATATGGCAGGTTGCTGATCACGCCCACGCCTGGCGAATAAGCCGATACCACCACCAGCGGCACGCGGAAACCCAACTGGTAGTCGTTCTGGTTCGCGCCCGTCTGGAACACGGGTGGCACGTGGTCGTACCAGCCTCCCCAATCGTCCCAGGTAACAATGATCAGCGTGTCTTTCCAGTAGCCCGTGCTGTCGCACGTCGTGTTATTTCCGATGGCATTGACAATGGACGCGACCCACGATGGACCTTGCCCTTGATTGGCATGAGCATGGTCGGAATATGCTCCCCCTGGCGTTACCCAACTCACTTGTGGAAGCGTGCAGCCGGAGATGTCATTCAAAACGTCGGGCGCGAAAGTGTCGACATACCCATTCGTCGCGCCTTTGGTCCAGTCTGGTCCCGTGCATACGCCACCCGAGACCGTGCAGATGTTCGACAGCGAGTTCGGCGCTACCCACAGGCTGCTCTGCCCGGCTGCATAGTAGGTCCACGTAATCCTGGGCGCGGCCATGCCAAACAGGTAATCCATGGCATTGCGGGTAAAGCATTCGGTCGTGACGTCACCGCTGGTTTCGGTGCCAAACGGAAAGGTGGAGCTCCCGTTCGGCCGGATCAGTTGCGCGGAAGTTCCCGACGCACAGCCATAGGTGCTCGAGCCCGTGTTCTCCGCTACAAATATGCCGGCCGCGTCGTCCGCCATACTAGGCGCCGAGGTCGCGCCAAAAATGAACTGGTGCGCCGGATAACTCGGCCCCTGGTTGGTCTGGTACATCTGGTTACCCCATCCATAAGTCGTCGCCAGCGTGATATAGGGGTCGAGAAGCGCGCCCTTGCTGCCGTCGCTGTTGGTGACGGGCGAGTTGTAAACGTACATGAACTGGGAACTCGTCGGACCCGTGCAGCCAAAGATATTTGTGCCACAAAGGGGCGGAACATTCTCTCCCAGCGCCCCGGTAAGTCCCTGGTGCAGGTACTCGAAAGCCCACCCGCTGGTCGTGCCGTTCAGGTCGGGGCCGCCATGGCTATGGTCAAGATCGAAGTTGTTGGCAAGGCCGATTGGCAATAATTTCTCGCTCGCTCCCTTGGAGTTCATATACGTGTCGACGATGTCGTACTGGGTCGGCAGCGTCC
Organism: Terriglobales bacterium; assembly: GCA_049521375.1. Classification (GTDB taxonomy): domain Bacteria; phylum Acidobacteriota; class Terriglobia; order Terriglobales; family Acidobacteriaceae; genus Acidiflorens. Next base: position 10,750 of record JBEKOW010000122.1, on the reverse strand, counting down.
CGCAACCGGGCTTGGAGTGGTTCGCGGTGCACAATCCCTGAAACAGATTGTCGGGCGTGCGGTTTTCCTGGAAGATCACGATGACGTGCTTGAACGGAGTCGCTGCATGCACCGAGGTTGCAGCCAGTCCGGCCGCCGCGAGAAGCGATAAAACCCTGAGAGTGGATTTCATGACGATCCCCCTGAGTGAAGATCTGAAGTCGAAGCAGGGCCTGAAGAGAAGGCGGAGTGCCACCAACAGGCAATGATTCTAACCTGAAATCCCGTCCGGCGTGCCAGGCGCATGACGTTCCGACCAGAATTTCCCCGAATTTGAAGGGATGACAGTCGATTTCCGCAAGGTCCCTCAAAACCCTAATTTCTTCAGACCAATTCAGATCAATTCAGTCCGCCTCCATGGTCATTTGCCGCAATGTGTCGCAATATGCCGTTCGTGACAGTGGGCACGCGAGTGAATTCGCTCGATGAATTCCATCCCCGCTAGCAGCGTTCGTCAAAGCCGCGCGTCCACCACAGGAGAGTAATACCATGTTCCGTTTCTCAGCCAACTCCCGAGTTCTCAGCCTGTTAGCCATCGCCCTGCTCGTTGCCGGCGTGACCACGGCCCATGCGCTACCCCTCGCCGGACCCAACCGCCCAGCCACCGTTCCGGCACACTATGTCATCACGCCCTACGGCTATTTCGATCCCAGCTGCGTGACGCATCTGGCGAAGGGCGACATTCTGCACAAAGAAAAAGACGCCATTGAACACGCAAACGGAACCTTCGACAGCATGCATGTGTGCGCCTATCCACACTACACCGGCGACGGAGAACAGATAATCGGAGACGAGCGGGCCGTTCAGCACGAGCCTAAGATCAGCCATTCCTGGATTGAATATGCCAGCGTCACGACGAGTTCTTCGTCCTATGGCGAGATCTATTCCGAATGGAACGTCCCCCCGGCGCCCTCCAACAATGACGGCCAGACCGTTTACTTCTTCAATGGGCTGGAGGACTACAAGGATGTCGTGACGATCATCCAGCCCGTCCTCGGGTGGAACTCCGACTATTCCAACGCCTGGGGCATCGCCAGCTGGAATTGCTGCGAGAACGGCTCCGTCTTTGAGGCCCCGCCGGCTCCAGTCAACTCGGGGGATCTCATCATCGGCCTGGTCTACGACAACTGTTCCGCCGGAACAAAAACCTGCACCTCGTGGGAAATCCTTACCATCGATGCGACCAATGGAAACGTCTCCGAGTATGACGATGCCTCAAATTTTGGGCAGACCTTCAATTGGGCCTTCGGCGGAGTCCTCGAGGTCTATAACATCGCGAAGTGCGGCGATTACCCCGGAGGCGGTGGCAATATCGATTTCTATGAGCAGTATCTTTACACCGACGCGTTTAAGATTATCCCCAAGCCGGCATGGAAAGTTAGCAACGTTTCCAGCGGATTGACTCCACAATGCAGCTACGGCGGGGCGCTGCCGGAGGAAGTAATTCTCAGCTACTGATTGCCTCTCTATCGAGGCGGGGCATCCCGGAGCTTGACTGCCGCGGATGCCCCACACTCCACTCCTCTCAATTACGACGATCGGCCTGGAAATGTGGGGCCAAATGTGGGACAAATGTGGGGACAGACGGGACGTTTACCAGTTTGCTTTCGGGGCACTGGCGTGAAGAAACCGGGGTACTTCCCGTCTGTCCCCATATTTCCCAATGCAGCTACGGCGGGGCGCTGCCGGAGGAAGTAATTCTCAGCTATTGATTGTCTCTCTATCGAGGCGGGGCATCCCGGAGCTTGACTGCCGCGGATGCCCCACACTCAACGTGTTCGAATTACCCCTATCGGCTTAATCACAGACAACTGATCCACGCGTCACAGACTTTCCTCCTCCCTTGCGCGACGATTCCCGTGTTCCCGTCCTGCGCCACTGAATGTCACCGACCTCACGGGAATTCCGTCTAAGAAATGGGCCAAGCCTCACCAGAGTCGGGGTTGGCATCTTTACCAAACCAACCCACAACGAAATGAACCCGTAAGCGAATCCTTATAAGAATGGATACGCGAGGGCTCCTCTTACATGGATATTCGATTGGAGGAGGGTTATGAGGGAGAGGTTACTTGCCAGGCTAACGCCGTTTTTCGTTCTGGCCTTCTTGCTGGGAGTGCTCCTCGCTACGCCGCAGAGCGCTCTGGCACAATTCGACGTCAATGCAGTCGTCATTAACGTCGGCGCACCGCAGATCCCCGCCAGCCAGGGCCTCGGCCTGCTGGTATTCGAACTTTACGATGTCAATGCAGGTTCGACATGTCTGGTGAATGTCTATATCAAAGCGGGCATGAGCTCCGCAGTCGCGGCGCAAAGGATCACCGAAGCCATGCGCCGCGTGATCAAGGGCTGCTCCTGCCCGTTTGAAGTGATCTGGCTGAAGCCCAACACTGTAAAACTAATCAACAAAGACCCGAACCGAACGATCTGGGGAGTGGATGTCAACCCACCTGACACAACCGGCGAAGGCGACACTCTGACGATCGCGCCGCCTGTGAAGGGCACATGGCAGTGGGACTTTACGTTCTGGATTTACCCCAACGGCCTCGTGCCGCCCAGCGGGACTGTCCTTTCCATGACGGCGACCGAGCCGGGTGGGACCGTTTTCTCGGTTTCGCTCACCGCCGACGGCGTATTGGATACCTATCAATTGCAGCAAATGGCGATCAGCCAGTTAGAGGGTCAGGGGCTCACTTTCACGAAGATGATAAATCCTCTGACTGGAACGCTCGGGTATCAGACGCAGTGGTTCCCGGGAACTTCAACCAGCGGAAGTGGCTCGGTGCAATGGAACTCCGATTGGGCTTCCTACATGGGCACGTTTGGGGTTCTGGCGGGGCCGCAATAGGCGTGTGTCCCGCGTTCCGTAAGAGTGGTCCACTTACTCATGCTGACTACCAGGTGACGACTAAGAGAGCCCCGTCCAGGCCCGGCTTGGGCGGGGTTTCTTGCGCGGACTCCACTCGGTGCTGGGATTGGCGGGGCACCCATACTCCGGTCTTCAATCGAAGATTCCTGATCGTCGTTTCCATCAATCGAAAACCAGCACCTGTTTCCCTTTCGCCTGTCGATCCGCCACTCGCGTGTACGCGTCCACCGCTTTTTCAAATGGCACGGTCTCAATCGCCGGCGGCTTCAACACTCCCGTTCCAAAACCAGCCTGCAGCTCGTTGGCAATTTCGGCCACCTGTTGCGGCGTCAGTCCATAACTGTCGACTCCAAGCAGTTGGGAGAAGTTGTGGTAGAAGTCGACCAGGTTGAAACTGACCTGCGGATTCCCCGGGCTCGCGATCACCACCTGCCGTCCCCCGAAGGCGAGTGATCGCAGCGCCGGCTCAAACAACGGCCCGCCCACCGTGTTAAAGACAACATTGACTCCTTTTCCGCCAGTTAGCTCCATAACTTTCTGGCGCAGGTCTTCGCTCCTGGTATTGACGACCGCTTCGGTACCGGGAATCGGATCGGACGTGACATCCGCGCCAATCACACGCGCCTTCTTCCAATTCGCAATCTGCGTTGCGGCCTGTCCCACCGCTCCTCCGGCGCCGACAATCAGAATGGTTTCGCCAGCCTGGATCTGAGCTGCATTCACAACCGACGCCCACGCCGTAATATAAGGAACTCCAATCGCCGCCGCTTGCGCCATACTCAATGATTTCGGCTTGGGCGACAACGTCTCGATTGGGACAATGACGTATTCTGCGTGTGAGCCATCATTCACAATCCCGAGCGTCGGAGAACTGCCCCAGACCTCTTCGCCCTCATGCCCCGCCCCCTTAGCAACCACGCCCGCGAAGTCCCGGCCCGGGGTTCGCGGCAGAGTTGTTCCCTTGAAGTGTCCGGCGACATTCGCGATATCGCTGGGATTGATCGCGGCCGCCTTTACCCCAACAAGTGCCTCCCCGTCGCCCGGCGTGGGAATCGCGACTTCTTCGATGCGCAAGACCGACGGCGGTCCAAACTCGGAAAACCGCAACGCTTTCATCAAGTTGGTGCTCATAGCTCTCCAATCTGCAACATATGATGGTTTGGGCGGACTTCGTTGTCTCCAATTTTTGTCTCCCAAGCCCGATTTTGCAACCACGCACGATTGGAACAATGGGCGCTGCGGATTACGGCATTCTGCTCTCGGAACCGGCTGAAGCTAGCCATGGAAGCTACCTGGGCGTGCCTCACGTATAACCTGGCCCGGTAGTTCAGACGACGCAACCTCAATCTGGGAACAGCGTCGGCCCAGGCGCTAAACCCGAAACCCTCGCGTTCGACAAGCCGAATGTTCTGCTCACAGCAATAACGCGAATAGCACCATCACAGATTTCCGAATGCGAACAACAACGGATTTCTTCACAGCTTCCGGTCCGCGGTTTTCGGGTCTGGCGGAATCTATTGCTGCTGCTGTTGTTCTTGCTCGAGGCGGGACTGGGAGCGCGGGAACACGGGGCGGGATTGGATGACCATGCTGGGAAGGGATTCTTCGGGCAGGGGCGCGTCGGAAGGACTTACTGTGACGGCGACGCTCAACTTACTCTGGGCTTCTCCTTTGTATACGCCTCGGGTCGGAGGGACGTCGGCATAGTCGCGTCCTATGGCTACGCGAATATGGCGGGCTGAGCCGACCAGGTTATTCGTTGGGTCGAAGGCCATCCAGCCGAAGCCAGGAACCAGAGCTTCCACCCATGCGTGCGATGCACCTTCCAGGGAACGATCTTTCTCCTCGGCGGTATCGATATGGAAGAGGTATCCGCTTACATAGCGACACGGGATGCGGAGGGGTCGCACGAGGGCGATCATGATGTGGGCGAAATCCTGGCAGACGCCCTCACGGGTGCGAAGCGCTTCGTCGATGGGGGAATCCACACTGGTGCTGTTGGGAACGTAGGCGAACATGGTGTAGATACCCTGATTGAGTTCGATTAGTAACTCGAGGGGGTTGCCGCGACGTTCGCATCTTAGTTCAGCCGCCAGCTGTTGCAGGGCTTCGCTGGGATGGGCAAACTCGCTGGGTAACAGCATCTCCCAATAGTCTTCGGCGGCGGTCAGGGCATCGAGGTCGGGCCATTCGCCCGCTTCGGAAACGCGAGGTGGCGGCACGGATTGAACCTCGACGATGGAGCGGGCCGTGACTTTGACTTCGGTGTGCGATCCGGCAATGTCGAAATGATGGACCGTGTTGCCCGAGAAGTCACGGTACTGGGTGATGTTAGCGGCGGGGTTCACGTCGAGATGGAAGCTCAGGCAACGCTGGGTGGCATCGCTCCGCGGCTGCATGCGCACCTCCATCATGCTCTCGCGCACAGCGGGCTCGTAGCTGAAGGTCGTGGTATGGCGGACGGAGTAGATCAAAGATGCCCCTTTAGTTAGTCATTTAGTCATTTAATCATTTAACCCCGCTTTGAATGATTCAATGACTTAATGATTCAATGGCTCAACTTGCCAGCGCGGATTCCACCGGATAGTCGAAATAAATCTGGTGGATGGAGTTATGGATCTGGGCGCACTGGTAACGGATGCTCTCGACGAAGATGTTCGCTCCCGAGGCCATAACTTCATCGATCTGGGTGAAGCTTAGAGTGGCGCGCAGGCGTCCGGCGAGGCGGACGGGTTCCTCCACCCTGCGTTCGGTGAGTTGTCCGATGGCGGCTAACGAGGCATGAATCATGTCGACCGAGAAGCGAACCGAATGCGGGAAAGTCGGGTTGAGAAGTAGAAACTCGGCTACCCGCAGCGGGCGCACTTCCGCCGTATAGACTTTGCAATAGGCTTCGAAGGCCGCGCAGGATTTCAACAGGCCGACCCACTCCAGATATTCTTCGCTTTCGACGGCCTGGTCGAGCGAATTGTGCAGCCATGAGAAATGCGTGCCGATCAGGCGGGCGAGCGCGTCGGTACGTTCCACGCAGCGGCCCAGCTGCATGTATTGCCAGCCCTCGCCATGGGCCATGGTGGTAGCGGTGATGCCGTGAAAGAGGTGGACGCCTTCCTGCACCTCGCGGAAAAAACCATAGGAGTGGTGGAGCAGGGCGTTGGTCGACGCGGTGCCCGTGACCTTCAAATAAAGGCGGTTCAGTTGCTCCCACATTTCCGAGCCGCATTGTTCCCGTACCTGGCGAAGGTTCTCCCGCGCCTTGGTGATGCAGGAGATGATGGAGGAGGGATTGGTTCTATCCAGAGCCAGAATGTGGGAGAGGGTGGCGGCATCGAGTTTGCCGTCCACGGGCGCGGGCGCCTGGGAGGCCTCGAGAAGTTGCAGCCAGCGACTGGCGCTGGCATCGGGCAACTGGTCGAGACGGAGTTGGAAGTCCACATCCAGCAGACGCGCGGTCTGCACGGCGCGTTCGAGGTAGCGGCTCATCCAGTACAAGGTCTCCGCTACGCGGGAGAGCATGGTGTTTTCGCGGTGTTGGATCATGCGCGGAGCACCCAGGTATCTTTGCTGCCTCCGCCCTGGGAGGAATTGACGACGAGCGAACCGCGGCGAAGAGCTACGCGGGTCAGGCCGCCGGGGACGAGGGTGACGTTTTCGCCGTAGAGGATGTAGGGACGCAGATCGATGTGGCGGGATTGCGCTTCTCCTTCGAGAAAGCATGGGGCGCGGGAAAGACTGAGCGTGGGCTGCGCTATGTAGTTGCGCGGCTCGGCCTGGATGCGCTTACGAAATTCTTCCCGTTGTTCGGCGGTGCTGTGCGGGCCGATCAGCATTCCGTAGCCGCCCGATTCGCCCACTGCTTTGACGACCAGTTCGTCGAGATGCTGGAGGACATGATCCCGCTGGGCGCGATCGGTGAGGAGATAGGTGTGCACGTTTGGGAGGATGGGATCTTCTCCGAGATAGTAACGGATGATCGCGGGGACGTAGGCGTAGAGGGCTTTATCGTCGGCGATCCCGGTGCCGATAGCGTTGGCGAGCATGACGTTGCCGGCGCGATACGCGTTGAACAGGCCGGGGACGCCGAGGCTGGAATCCCGGCGGAAGCATAGCGGGTCGAGGAAATCGTCATCCACCCGCCGATAGATGACGTCCACGCGCCTCAGACCCGCCGTGGTGCGCATATACACCACATTGTCGTGAACCAGGAGATCACGACCTTCCACCAGCTCGATACCCATCTGCTGGGCCAAGAACGTATGCTCAAAGTACGCCGAATTGAAGACGCCCGGGGTTAAAAGAACGACCGTCGGCTCATGGCGACTGGTGGAGTTGGGCGGGCTCAGCGCGCGCAAAGTCGCGAGCAGCGCCTGGGCGTAGTGATCCACCGGACAAACTCCGTAGTCGCGGAAGAGCGTGGGGAAAACTTTTTTCAGAACTTTGCGGTTGGCCAGCATGTAGGAGACGCCGCTGGGCACGCGCAGATTGTCTTCGAGGACGGCGAAGCTGCCATCGGGAACGCGGACCAGGTCGGTGCCGCAGACGCTGACGTAAATGCCGCGCGGGACGGTCAGTCCGCGCATCTCGCGCCGGAAATGACGGCAACTGTAAACGAGTTCGCGGGGCACGATGCCATCGGCCAGAATACGGCCGCGGTGGTAGACGTCTTCGAGAAAAAGGTTCAAGGCGGCGATGCGCTGGGTGAGTCCACTTTCGATTTTGCGCCACTCGCTGTGAGGGATGATGCGGGGCAGGAGGTCGTTGGGGAAAACGCGCTCGGTGCCTTCTTCGTTTCCGTAGACGGTAAAGGTGATGCCCTGATGAAGGAATGAGAGGTCGGCCGCTTGCTGGCTCTTGCGCATTTCCTCGGGCGGCAATCCGAGAAGCGTCTGGAACAGGGCTTGATAGTGTGGACGCGGGACACCCGGCGCCGAGAACATCTCATCATAGGCGCCGTCGAGCTCGTAATTCCGGAATGGCGGACGGAAAAGGTTACGAGGGGACTCAGCCGGCGGCAGTGGCCTCATGAAACTTCGTGTTCGACTCTGCGTATGGGGCACAGCACAGACTTTAGGCGGCATCCGGGGGCAAGTCCAATTGAAATGTTTTATCGCTGCGATTCGGTTTTCGGTGCTGCATTCATGAGGCGTTCACAATTACGGGTTGCGGCCTTCCCCTTGGGAATTAGTGTGGGAGTCGGCGCCTGTTATCCTATGGGCGGGCAGGCAGTTACCCTGGGCTGACGCCGGACCACACCGGCGGAGGAATCGGCTTTCGACTAAAGATTTTGAGGAATTATGGCTGCACTGATCGATGCCATCGATGTTAAGCGCAAGATGTTTTTTGAGTTCGAAGATACGCCGTATGTGTGTCTGGAGGCGGAAGTGTCTACACCGACCGCCCGGGGGGCGCAGACTTTGGTCCGGCTGAAGATGCGCAACCTGCTGACCCGCGCAGTTTTTGACAAGACATTCAAGGCCAGCGACCGGTTCAAGGATCCGGATCTGGAGATGGTTCCGGCGTCTTATCTTTACGGAGACGGAACTGGCTACCACTTCATGGATCAGGAGAGCTTCGAAACCCTGACGCTTTCCGCCGAGATGATTGGCGACGCCCTCGACTTTATCGTGGAGGGATCGATCATTCAGTTGCATAAGTACAACGGCAACCCGATCGGCCTGCAGCTTCCACCGCATGTCGAGCTGAATGTCTCCTACACGGAGCCGGGCGTAAAGGGAGACACTTCCAGCGGCAGCGTGACCAAGCCGGCGAAGCTGGAGACCGGGATCGAGATCCGCGTTCCTCTCTTTATTAAGGAGGGAGAGACTATCAAGGTTTCGACCGAGACGCGAGAGTTCGCGGGGCGGGCATGACGTCAGACCAGGGGACATTTTCGATTCTGGTGTGACCAGAAGAGTACACCTTCCTTGACATTCGCCTCCTATTCGCCTATGCTGCGCGCATGGCCATCACCCGGCGTCAGCATGAACTATATGACTTTCTGTCACGCTTCCAGCAGGAGAAGGGATACTCCCCTTCGTTCGAAGAGATCAAAGACGCAATGGGTCTCAATTCCCTGGCCACTGTGCACAAGCACGTCACGAACCTCGAAAAGAAGGGGTTGCTGACGCGCGACTACAATCGCAGCCGCTCGATTGACCTGGTGCCTCCCCGGGGAAAGCTGAAGCAGTCGATGGCAGTGAACACGGGCATGGTACTGCCACTGCTGGGGCGGATCGCGGCGGGGCGTCCGATTGAAGCCGTGGAGAATCCGGAGACCATTTCGCTGTCGGATTTCGTGCGCTCCAAGGAAGTGTTCGTGCTCGAAGTCCGCGGGGAGTCGATGCAGGACGAGGCGATCCTCGACGGCGACTATGTGCTGGTCGAGAAGTCAAAGACCGCTCATAACGGAGACATTGTGGTGGCGTTGATCGACGGCTCCGACGCTACTTTGAAACGGTTCTTCCGCGAAGGGGCGAACATACGGTTGCAGCCGTCGAATGCGACGATGAAGCCGATTATTGTGCCGGCGGCCGCGTGCGAGATTCAGGGGCGCGTGATTGGAGTGCTGCGGAAATACTAAGGCGGCCTTGATGAGGTTAGCCGTCAGATGGCGAATGGGATTGCAGAAGTCAGACGTCCGATTGCAGAAGTTAAAATCCCTGAGGCACGATGCGAAACCGAATGCCAGAGCTTTTTACCTCTGCAATCTGACCTCTGCAATCTGGACACCCCTGATCTCGAGAACCCCGCTCAGACCAGGTGCTTGTCGAGCGCTTTCTGGATGTCGTCCTTGGAACGATAGCCGACCAGTTGCTCCACTACCTGTCCATTTTTGAACACCAGAAGAGTGGGAATGCCCGTGACTTTGTAGCGCATGGGAGTAGCTCCGTTGCGGTCCACATCCATTTTGCCGACCGTGACTTTGCCCTGATATTCACCAGCCAGTTCTTCGACAATAGGTGCGATCGCCCGGCAGGGACCACACCAGGCAGCCCAGAAATCCACCAGTACGGGCTTGTCTGACTTCAACACATCCGAATCAAAATTAGCGTCGGTAACCTCGACGATGCCGTTGCTGGCCATTCATCCTCCAGAGTTCTAAAACCAAATTAAGTTCCCGCGGCAGACCTGGTCCCCGCGGCGCGAACCTTCTATCCTAGCATTGTTGATTGGATGCTCTGCAAGAGCGGGAAGTCGCAAGATCGCGGGCCCGCCCGGAACGAGACTTTGAACGGTAAAACATGACAGGCAAGCTCGACAATCTGCGGGTGGTGCTGGTGGGGACGCGGAATCCGCTGAACATGGGAGCGGCGGCTCGCGCCCTGAGCAATTTCGGATGCGGTCATTTGCGGGTGGTGAATCCCTACGACGTGGCGTTCCGCGAGGCGCGGTCGGCGGTAGGAGCCGCAGAGTTGCTTGCGAATGCGAAGGAATTCGGCACGGTGGCGGAGGCAGTGGCGGACTGCGGGCTGGTCGTCGGAACTACGGCGGCAGGACGGCGGGAGTTGCAGCACGAACTCCGGAGGCTGGATGAGGGCGGCGGCTCGGAAATTCTCCGGCAACTGAAAGCGGGGCGGGTGGCGCTGTTGTTTGGCTCGGAAAAAGTGGGGCTGTCGAATGCGGATATGAGTCATTGCCACTGGCTGATGCGGATTCCGACGCGCGCGGAGCACGGGTCGATGAACCTGGGGCAGGCAGTGGCCATTTGCTTGTACGAACTGGCGCGAGTGGAGACCGTTGGTCGGCAGGTGGATTCTGCTCTCCGCGAAGGTTCTCTTATTAGCCAGGATCGGGCCAAAAGCGAGGATATCGAGCGCCTGACGCAGTTGTTGTTTGAAGTGCTGC
>JBEKOW010000121.1:0-12355 GCA_049521375.1 Terriglobales bacterium | reverse complement strand
GGCGGATCGGGCCCGTGAATGCTACCGCGCAGGCGAAGAGCTGATTCCTCTGGTGAATGAAGACAGCCAGCCCGGTCTGTGGGTATTGATCGAGATATATCATCGTCTGCTCGAGAAAATTGCCGCCAATGATTACGACGTATTCAAGGGCCGCATCCGTTTGACGGTGCCTGAAAAGCTTCGCGTGCTAGGCAGGGGGATGCTGAAGCGTCTGCTGTGAGCGCGCCCCCATGCAATCGTCTTTCACTCCAAGAACAGAAACACCGACGACCGCGTCTCCAGGCACAGTTGCGATCGCCGGAGGCGGATTAGCGGGCCTGGCCGCCGGGTGCGCGCTCTCCGACGCCGGATTCCGCGTGACCGTGTTTGAGCGTCGTCCCTATCTGGGCGGACGCGCCTCTTCCTACCAGCATCCCGGCACAGGCGAGATCGTCGACAATTGCCAGCATGTGCTGCTGGGCTGCTGCACGAATCTCATCGATTTTTATCGGCGCACCGGCGTCGAAAACAAAATTCGCTGGTACCAAAACCTCACTTTTCTGGAGCCGGGCGGCCGTGCGTCGGTGATTGGCCCCTCGCTGCTGCCTGCGCCTCTGCACACGGCTCCCTCATTCCTGCGCGCCGCCTGCCTCGACTTTTCCGACAAGCTGGCGATCAGCCGGGCTCTGATGGCGCTTGCTCCGGCCACCCCCGCGGATCGAGGCGAGTCGTTCCTCGACTGGCTGAAGCGGCACGGACAAACGGCGCGGGCCATCGAGCGTTTCTGGCGAACCATTCTGGTGAGTGCGTTAAACGAGGATCTGGACCGCGTGTCAGTGCCCTATGCCGCGCAGGTGGTGCGTGAGTCGTTTATGAAATCGGCTGCCGCGGGAAGCATGGGACTTCCCACCGTTCCCCTCACCGAACTGTACGGAGCGGCTGGAGATTACATTCGAGCGCGCGGTGGAGAGATAAAGTTCCGCGCCGGCCTTGATTCGTTTGCGGGCCTAGGCTCCGGGGTGAGCATTGTTGCGAACGGACAGGAGCAGAAGTTCGACTATCTGGTTCTCGCCGTGTCGTTCGATGTTCTGGCGAAGATGCTGCCCGAGAGCCCCGAAGCCGCTCCTCTGGCCGCCATGCTCGGCCAGTTCACCAGTTCGCCGATTACCGGTATCCATCTCTGGTTCGACCGCGAAATCAGCGAACTCGATCACGCCATTTTGCTCGACCGCACAATCCAGTGGATGTTTCACAAATCGCGGTTCATCGAAGCGCGGGAGAAGGGAAGCGGCAGTTATGTCGAACTGGTCGTCAGTTGCTCGCGAAGCCTGGTTGAGAAGTCGAAGCCAGAAATTGTTGAGATCGCGGTGAAGGAACTCCGCGAGTTCTTTCCCCAGGCGCGGGACGCGACTGTTTTGAAATCGACCGTGATTAAGGAAGTGAATGCAACCTACTCGCCAAGTCCCGGAGTCGACCAGTACCGCCCGCACTCGGTGACAGCCTGGCCGCGCGTCTTTCTGGCAGGTGATTGGACGGCGACGGGTTGGCCGGCCACCATGGAGGGAGCCGTCCGCAGCGGCTATCTCGCGGCGGAGGCGGTGGCGGGGTTTGGCGGCAACGCGGCCAGATTTCTCGCTCCCGATCTCAGAGCGGCTGGGTTCATGACGTTATTCGAGTGATGCGGTTCGGCGCGTTACTTCGGTCCCGGACTCATGGTTACTTCGAGTCGATCCTAAACTAAATTCTGCTCCGCTGATGATGCCAGCCTTTCACCGCGCTGTTTCAATTCGCAGCGTACAGCCCACATCCTAAAGTCTTCGGACGCGTTGCACGATGATATAGTTGATGGCCGCGCTACTCGAGGATGACGACCGCCGGAGAAGTCCGCGCTTCGTCTGCGGCGGCGACGCTCGGATTGTTCGCTTACCATCCGAAGGCGTGCCGGTCTCCGGAAAGCTGCGAAACCTGAGCATGGGCGGAATCTGTGTTGATGCAAGTTCCCCCCTTGACTTGGGCGCAAAGACGGAAATCCTGGTTAGTGCCCATGCCGTGACGTTCCGAACCGTGGGCCTCGTGAGGGCGGTTTCCGATCGCTCACGAACCTGCCTCGAGTTCGTCAACATGACTGCTGGCGGCAGGAGCATCCTGGGGGAACTGCTCGATCAAATGGCAAGACTTCAGAAGGTTATGAAAAAACTTCGATCGGCACGACTCGAAATGACGGAGGAATTATCGCGCGAGTTGGAAGAAGCCGGAGTCCGCATGGCCCTGTGCGACCGCCTTTTTTCGCCCGGGACGAAAGCGCTCGATCCAAGTGGTGAACAGGAAACTCAGGGCGCCCGCCCGGAGCTGATCGTCAGAATTGCGTCGCCGAAAATTAAGGTCGACCTCCTCGGATAGAGCACCCGTTACGCCGCCATTAGCGCCACACCGGCAGCCACCAGAAACGCAGCCAGCCAGCGCCTTCGTCCGACGCGTTCATGCAGAAAAATACGCGCCGCGACCGCGTTGGCAACAAAAGTCAACGACGCTGAGGCGGGCACGACCAGACTCAAATTCCCCCAAGAAAGTCCGAACAGCAGGCTGTAAAAAGCCACCCCCATAGCAACCAGCCCAAGAAAAAAAGTCGGAGTCCTCAAAATGCGACCGGCAACCGCCAGCAGGCCGTGGTTCTTCCAGAGCTCTCCAACGTCGCCTACGCGCTTCATCGAATAAGCCAGCAGCACGTCTCCGGTAGTCGCCGCAAGCGTGATGAGACCGATCGCAGCCCACGCATAGAGGTCATTCACGACTTCACCTCCTCCACGGGAAGTGCCGGCGCGGCCTCTTCTGAAGGGCGAACTGGTGTTACCGACGGACCGGCGGCGACGAAGCCAACTCCCGCTGCAATCAGCGCGATCCCCACCCATCGCGTCGGCGAGATCTCCTCATGGAAAGAAATTTTGGCGATCAGCGCCACGAGCACGTATCCGATGGACGTTGCCGGCAGCACATAGGTAAGGTCGGCCCATGAAAGCGCGGACATGTAGGACGCGAAAAAGGCCAGCAACAGCAGAATTCCAACCGTTACCCAGGGATTGAGAATGGCCAGGAGAAGCCCGGAAACATCGTGGAGCGAAATTCCGCCCAACTGTTTCATGCCGCGGGCCAGCAGGGAATCGCCCAGGGTGCTGAACACGGTGATGCCCGCAAGGACGAGGTATTTGCGAAACGTCATCGCCTATGCTTTGGCGGGTTCCGGAGCGGGCGTTTCTTCCTTGCGGTTGTCCTTGACCCACTTGTGGCGCTGCGCGCGCAGTTTCAGGAAGGTGCGCGCCTCTTTATAAAGGCGCTTCCGTTCGTCGTTGTTGAAGAACGCTTTTCTCAGAATTCGGTACGCGGCCTTGGGGCGGAAATAGTATTCGTCGTAGAAGTGGTGTACGGCCTCGAGCACTTCAGTCGCCGGCAATCCCGGATACTCGATCTGCACCATCTGATGCCCCGCATCGTCGACCATTTTCGTTTCGGCAGTCATAAAACCGTTCTTGACTGCGTACTCGTGAAGTTCGGTGCCGGGGTAAGCATGCGCCACTGAAACCTGGATGGTCTCGACGTCGAGTTCCTTCGCAAACTTGATCGTATTTTTGATGGTCTCTCGCGTCTCGCCGGGTAGACCGAGGATGAAGTCACCATGCACAACCAGGCCCAGTTTGTGGCAATTCTTGGTGAACTGGCGGGCATGCTCGAGGGTGGCGCCCTTCTTGATGTTCTTCAGGATCTGCTGGTCGCCGGATTCATAGCCCACAATCAACAAGCGGCAACCCGCTTCTTTCATCGCCTTCAGGGTCTCGTAGCTGGTGGTGACGCGCGACGTGCACGACCAGGTAAGCCCCAGCGGCTTCAGCTTGGCACATAACTCAATCGTGCGCGCCGCCTGAATGTTGAAGGTGTCGTCGTCGAAGAAGAATTCCTTCACGTAAGGCCAGTATTCCTTGGCTTTGGCCATCTCTCGCGCCACGTCATCGGTGGAGCGCTTGCGCCAGGGATGCCCACTGAGCGTTTGCGGCCAAAGACAGAACGTGCATTGCGCAGGGCATCCCCGCGTGGTGTAGAGCGACACGAATGGGTGCAGCAGGAACGGCACGTTGTAGCGCCGGACATCGAGATCGCGCCGGTAAATATCGGTCACGTGCGGCAGAGCATCAAGATTTTCAATGGTCGGGCGGTCGGGATTGTGCACGACCTTCCCGTTCTTGCGGTAGGAAATTCCCAGGATCTCATCGATCGGCTTGCCGTTGGCATATTCGACGATCGAGTAATCGAATTCCTTGCGGCAGATGACGTCGATTACCTTGGCCTCGTTCAGCGCCTTTTCAGGCAACACACTGACGTGCGGTCCGACGAACGCAATCTTCATCGTGGGGTTGGCGTCTTTAATGGTCTCGGCAATCCGGACGTCCCCTTGGAATCCGGGAGTGCTGGTGAACAGCACAAGCAGTTCGTAATCCTTCGCAATCTTGATGGTCTCTTCCGCACTGATGTGGTGCGGGGGCGCATCCACCAGGCGTGCGCCTTCCAGCATGCCAGCCGGGTAGGCGAGCCATACGGGGTACCAGTAGGACTCGATTTCGCGTGTAGCGGGCCAGCGCGAGCCGGCTCCGCCGTCAAAATTCTCGAAGGACGGGGGATTTAAAAACAGTGTCTTCAATGGCATATGGACAATGACCTATTCTAACATCCTTTACCCGGTACAAGTTCGCAGGCTAGCTACCGTTTGGGCACACTTCGCGGACACAAAAACAGCTGGGAACCCCTTGACTAATCATGCCTTAGCGGGGCAGGGAACGCCAAAGGAACTACGCCGAGCGTCGCTTTTTGGCACTGAGGGGCGAGAATCGAGCAGCGGCTGGCGAGTTCGCTGAAGGTCCTATCTCGGAGCGCTTGCCGGAAGCGCCCAATTCTCTAGATCGCCAGTGGCTCGCAGAAGGTTCATGCGGGCCCGCTGATACTCAAAATCGGCATCCTGATACATCAGATACCGTTCATCGGCCTGCACTCTGGCGTCCGCCAGTTCGTGGTAGGTGCCGGTCTTGGCATCGATGCGGGTCTGGGCCGCTTCCAAGGCGGATTGCGCCAGTTGATACTCCAGTTGCGCGACGTCGCGCGCGGCCTCCAGTTGTTCGACCGCGCCTTCCAGTTTCAATGTTTCTTCTGAAACCTGGTTGCGAGTCGCCTCGGCCTGCTTCTTGGCTTTGAGAGCTTCAAAATCGGCCGCTTGGGCGCGGGCACGCTGGCTGGCATTGAACAACGGTAAACGGATGGCGATCCCGATGGTCGCGTTGTCGGGCTGAAATTTCTTGTAATACAGGTTGTAGTTGTTGATGCTCGAAAGCCGCGCATACTGAGCCGAGAAATCCAGCGATGGATAGGCGGCGCGATGTTCCGCCAATGCTCGCATGGACTCAACCAGCGCCCGCTCCTCGGCAATCTTAATGACCGGACTGGAAGCAACGGCTCGCTCCCGATCATCCTGTTCCGGCCGGACCGGGGGCAGAGCGGGAATGCTCTCCGGCGCGAGTTCAATGGCGGAAACCGGCAACCCCGTCAGGTCGGCCAGGTGGCGCCGCAGCACGTCGGAGGATCCACGCGCCTGGGCCAGATGTAGACGCATTCTCGCCGAGACCAGCTTGGCTTTATTCAGATCGGTGGTGCTGTCCACCCCTTCCTGCACTCGTTCGGTCACCGCCTGTTCTAATTTCTGCGCCTCTCCTTCGTCCCCCTTCAGGCGGGTCAACCGAGTCTCCCATTTCGCCAGTTCCGCATAACTCAGCACTACGTCCTGGATTAAAGCGACGCGCTGGTCCTTATCCTGAAGCTCCGATGTATGAATCTCAGCCTTGGCCGCGCCCAGGAACTGCCGCTCTGCCGGATTGTAAATCGAGCTTTGAGTAACCCCCGTCACCAGCGAAGGCGCTGCCCCTTCAATCGTCAACGGAAATCCGTACGAGTAGCCAAGGCCCGAGCCAAGGGCGAGTTGCGGAATCGAGTGATTGCGAAGCTCCCGGTAGGAAGCGATTGCCCGTTGCACGTCCGCGTCGGCAATCGCAGTCGTCGTGCTATGCGAGAGCGCCAGGCGGATCGCGCGTTCCAGTGGCAGAGGTTCCCCCGGAGCGATCACCACAAGAACCAACAGGAGGACGGATAACGAAAATACGTCAATAGACCGCGACCACCGTGGCAATTGGAGCTTCATCTCGTCACCTTGTTGTTGTGTCGACAACCATTTCCTATTTGCAATGGTTCAAAACACGGCTGGCCCGCGACGAAGAGATTGTAGTGCTTTCGTGGGAAGTCGGGCAGAAGCTGTGCCACTCTCTGGGACCAGCGCAAAAGCCGGTAACCGCACTCTCAATGGCTCAGTCGGCTGAGGGCCTGCTGCGCCAGTCCGAATTGCCGGGCCAACGCCAGGGAAGCGCGATACTCCTCGGCTGCTCCGGCCTTGTCGCCTTGCTTCTCAAGCAGCATCCCTAGCAGGTAGTGAGCTTTGAAAGCGGGAGCTTCCTCGACCGGACCCGAAGCCAGATAACGCCGCAGAAGTTGGATGGCGAGCGCCGGATTACGGCCAGTGCGAAACAGGTTCTGCGCCACATCCACCAACACATCCGGCTTCGACATCGGCGCCTGGCTGGCGCTTACCAGAGTCTTTTCCATTTCATCAAAGCGCCTCTGGTGTCGGTAGAACAGGGCAAGGCTCAACCATGCTTCCGAATCGCCGTTGCTGGCCGAGATCATCTCACGGTATTCGCGCTCGGCGGCCGCTGGATCGTGATTTTTCTCGGCAATGTGCGCATATACCCAATGCTCACGGGCGGGTGACTTGGCGCTCATGATCTTGGCTTGCGCGCGCGCCTTATCCTGCCCGCCGCCCACGATCCCAGGCGCTTCGAAATAGAATTCCGCGAGATCGGCCCGCGTCTCCAGGTCATTGGGATTGAGTTGCACGGCGCGTTCGAGTTCTTCGCGGGTTTTTCCCGCGAGGCCAGCGGCGGAAAGAAAGCTTGCCCGATCCGCTTTTTCCCCGTACACGTGACCCAGCCAGCGATGATACCGGCTGTTGCCAGGATCGAGCACGACGGCCCGCTTGCAGGTAGATTCCGCGCGATCCAGTTCCTCAATCGCCAGGTAAGCGCGGCAGAGCAGGTTCGACGATTCCGCATCGGTGGGCGCCGAGGATAGATGCGTGTTTAGCACAGAGATCGCTTCATCAACACGGCCCGCCGCCAGCATGTCACGCGCGGAGTCCGCCACCGAGGCGGAGAGAGCCACCGACATGCACAGCAACAGAACGGGGAGCAATTGGGTAATGCGCTTGGTCATCTTTGGATATTAGCCTTTGAAAAATGCATTCAGAATTTTACTTGTGTTCCATCGCCGATCGGTTTGCCGTTCACCGAATTGATGGCGATCAAATCGTTGGCCGCGAGGCCGTGCGTGATCTCCACCTGCGTCAGGTTGGAAATCGCCATCTCGACATTGCGGCGCCTGAGCGTGTGCCCGACAACCTGCAGAACGTAAGGCTGCGAATCGTCGCTCCGGACGGCTTCGCGCGGAACGACAAACACGTTCTCGTGTTCGGCGGTGATGATCGTCACGCCCACGTTCACGTTCGGCAAAAGCCTGAAGTCTCTATTATCGACAATACTGGTCGTCTCTCCAACATTACGAGCGCCCCGCAACTTGACTGTCGATGGGACGGCGGTTACCGTCGACTGCCAAACCCGCCCCGGAGCGGCATCCCACGTGACCTCTAACGGATCGCCGGGCGCCAGGCGGGCCACATCAGGCTCGTCGACGAACGCGCGCACCAGGACTTTTCGCAGGTCCGCCATCTGCAGCAGTAAATCGCCGCTGGCGACGAAGCCTCCTTGTTTAACCGGCAGCGAGTATACGATGCCGTCAAACGGAGCGCGCACGTTGGACTTCGAGAGGGTATCCTGCGCCGCGTCGTAAGCGGCCTGCGCTTCACTGCGCTGCGCTTGCACGCGAGCCACTTCCGCATTGGAATAGCGCCTGGTCTGTTTCTGTTTCAGAAAATCGAGCTGCGCATTCGCGCGCGCCAGGGTGTTCTCCGCGTCCAGCACCTCTCCCGCCGAGGCCGCACCCTGCTGCTGCAGCTTCCTGAGTGCATCAAGATTGCGCTGCGCGGAATCGCGCTCGGTGCGCGCCTTCACCATTTGCACGTCCAGGTTCAGCACCTCTTCCTGATTACCTCCGCGCTCGATAGCCGCCAAGTCCGCTTGTGCCGCCTTCAGTTGCGTTTGGGCCCGAGCCGCCTGCGTGCGAGCGTCGGCATCATCGAGGACAACCAGCAACTCACCCTTTTTGACGGACGCGCCTTCCTTTACCAGAACGCGCTGCACACTCGTGGAAATGGGCGCATGCGCTTCAAAATTGCTGACAGGCTCTATCTTGCCGTTAGTGGAGATCACACTGCGGATCTTGCCCTGCTTGACCTCAGCAGTGCGGATCGGGATGGTATCATCGTGGCGGAAGACAAACGCAGCCATGACAGCAGCCCCGGCCAGAACTACCAGCGCCGTCGTCCAACGGCGCCGTGGTGCGTGGTCCGAACTGTTTCCATTCAATGGCATGCAGCGAAAAACACAAGCCCTAATGTATCATCCACGCGCCGCCTAGGACGCGCAAAGTATTAACTGCGGCTTTCCTGATTGGATGCATTGAGGACAGGATTAGCGTCAATTTTGGGCGGTGCCTGCGTGCGGACCAGCCATCGAGAGCACGCTATTTTGAGCCGGAGAAATAGAAAGCTGTGAATTTGCCGGAGCGACCAAATACCCTCCCCGTCGATCCATTCAGGGGTCGGCACCCAACCAGTCACGAACGCCGGTCGGGACTGCCTTGGGATGCGTCGTATCATGACGGCCCCGCGCCTTGGGATATTGGCCACGCTCAGCCTGCCGTTGTGCGTTTGGCCTCCGAAGGAGCTTTCGCCGGAGCCGTGCTCGATGCGGGCTGCGGGACCGGCGAGAACGCTCTGCACATCGCCTCGCTGGGATTGTCGGTTTTGGGCGTTGACGTGGCTGAGACGGCACTGGCGATTGCCCGACAGAAAGCCGCCGACCGTGGGATCGAGGCTGACTTTGTAGCCGCGGATGCTTTCCATCTGGAGCGTCTGCGGCGCGAACTTGAGACGGTTCTGGATTGCGGACTATTCCACACCTTCGACGGCGAGGAGCGAACACGTTACGTGGCGAGTCTGGCGTCGGTGACCGAGCACCATGGAACCCTCTATGTGTTGTGCTTCAGTGACGATGGCCCGAATACTGGTCCGCACCCCATCAGTCATCAGGAGCTGCGGGCGGCGTTCAACCCCGACAATGGATGGAATGTCGCCGGCATCGAACCGGACCGGATTCACACGAGATTCCATGAAAACGGTGCGCCCGCATGGTTGGCGACAATGAAACGGATCTAAACTGCGGGACTGGTCCGGTCGATCCCGATACAATGACTCATGCCAAAACCGCGCCGTTACACCGACGAGCACGCCAGTGCGGGCCTCGACCACAATTTCCCCGAAATCGAAACCTGGCCCAACCAGTTTCCCGGCTACGAAATCGTAGTCGACGATCCCGAGTTTACTTCGGTGTGTCCCAAGACGGGTCTGCCCGATTTTGGCACCATCACGATCCGCTACCAGCCCGATAAGCGCTGCCTGGAGCTCAAATCGCTGAAAGAATACTTGCAGGCCTATCGCAACCTGGGCATCTTTCAGGAGAACATCGTGAACCAGGTGCTCGAGGACGTGGTCCGCTGGGCCAAGCCAGTGTGGGCCGAAGTGAAGGGCGACTTCCGTCCCCGCGGAGGCATTTCGACCGTCGTCGTGGCGCGATGGCCGAGAGGGAAGGGAGGTCAGCGCTAAGAGGTCAGATTGCACCCGGCTAAGAAGTTCGCGCAGTGCTGGAGCTATCATCGCGGGTCCGCGTCGTTCCTTCCTTCCTTCACCCTGCGAAAAGTTTGCCTTTCCAGTTGTTGGGCGCCGGTTCGTTCGGCATAGCCTGACGATTTCGCCACACCCTGCACTTCGTGACACATCACCAGAGGGAAAGCCTCTTCTCCGATCAGAACTACGAACTTACCTTGATGCGACCGCCGCTCGCGGCGTGATCAGTTCGATCTCAGCGGCATGTTCGGACTTAACGCGGCTGAGTTCATACCCGCTCTGCAGGTTCAGCCAGAAATGTTCCGTGGTCCCAAAGAAGCGGGATAGGCGAAGGGCCGTATCAGCGCTGATGCCCCGCCGTTCGAGCACGATGTCATTGACGCGAGGGGCAGGCACGCGCAACTGCTTGGCCAACTCGTAAACAGACATTCCGATTGGCTTCAGAAACTCCTCGCGCAGGATTTCGCCAGGATGAATTTTCCAGTTCGGTATTCCTTTTCTGACCGTACTCAAGATGCTCTCTCCTAATGATAGTCGGTGATTTCAACGTCGTAAGCGTCGTGCCCTCGCCAGATGAAACAAATTCTGTACCGGTCGTTGATGCGGATGCTGTGCTGTCCCAGACGATCTCCACGCAACTTTTCCAGACGGTTTCCCGGCGGGATTTTCAAGTCGTCAAGTTCCAGCGCGGAGTCCAGCATGGCCAGCTTTCGCCTGGTCGTGCTTGCGGGAAGAGTGCCTTTGGTTTCGCCGCTTTTCCAGATTTCCGCCGTGCTCCGGTTGGCGAAAGTCTTGATCACTGCCTTAGCATAATGGAACGCGTTAATAACGTCAACCGTTATTATTGAGCCCCCCGGCACCGGGCGCCGTGCTATATTCGCCAGACCCGTGACGCCGGCCAAACTCCATCCTCGCACCGCGCTCATCACGCTGACCGCGCTGAACTTGCTCAACTACGTGGATCGCAACGTGCTCTTCGCGGTTCAGCCCCTGATCCAGGATGAGTTTCACTTAACGAAAACCCAGATTGGTTATCTCACCAGCGCCTTTCTGGGCTTCTACATGGTTGCTGCGCCATTCGTTGGACCGCTGGCCGACCGCTATTCCCGCAAACTCATCATCGTGCTGGGGGCGGTTTTCTGGAGCGCGCTCACCCTGCTGACCGCGTTCACCCACACCTACACCGAATTGCTGATTCGCCACACCCTGGTCGGAATCGGCGAGGCTACGTTTGTTACGATTGCGCCCACGTTCGTCGCCGACCTTTTCGCCGAGGAGAAACGCGGACGGATATTGGGAATCTTCTACCTCGCGCTTCCCGTAGGATCGGCCGCGGGGTATTTGCTGGGAGGCTATCTTTCGCCGCATTACGGCTGGCGTTTCCCCTTTTATATCGCGGCCGCGCCGGGCTTCCTGTTGGCGCTCGCCGTCTTGTTTCTCAAGGAGCCCAAGCGAGGGCAATTCGATACGCTGGAGGAACCTCCCGAAGATTTGCCGGCCCAAGTGGTGTCTCGTAATCTCGTTCTCAAGTTAGTGATGGCGATTTACTTTGAATTGAAAAGAATATATTTCGGGGTCTTGCGCAACCCGGCATTTCTGACGGCGACGCTCGGCATGGCCGCCATGACATTTTCGCTGGGCGGCATCCAGGTGTGGATGCCCCAGTTCCTCTACAGCGAGCGCCACTATTCTCTGCAGGCCGCTAATTTCACATTTGGCATCATCATTGTCGGAGACGGAATTCTCGCGTCCCTCGCCGGCGGCTGGCTGGGCGATCACCTTCTACCGCGCATTAAGAGTTCTTACTACATGGTTTCGGCGGTGAGCATGGGATTGGGAGTGCCGGTGATGATTGTCGCGCTCTTTGCCCGGGGCCGGGCGATGGTGCCCGCGATCGCGGTGGCCGCGTTCCTCCTGCTCCTCAATACTTCGCCCCTGAATGCGGCCTTGATCAATTCGGTGGGGGCGCATATTCGGGCGACTGCCATTGCGGTAAACATTTTCATCATTCACATTCTCGGCGACGTCCCATCGCCGACCATGATGGGCTGGGTCGCCGACAAACGATCCCTCCAGGCCGCGTTTATTCTTCCCGTAATCGCGATGGTGATTTCTTCCGCAATACTTTTTTACGGCATGAAATTCGCACCCGCCATAAGGATTGCGAGCCAGCCGGGTGCATCGCCAGCCCCTGCCGGAGCATCCTCCTGAGATGGGCTGGCAAGCTTTTCACTGGATTTCTGGCACCATCCTCGCCCTCGCATGGGCCTCTCGCATTGTCGAGGCCGCCATCGGCATGCCGAAGATCGGCGATGTTGCCCGTCCGGAATGGGACCGCCGCCCTGCCACCCCGACAGGCGATCCCCGGGTCAGCATCATCGTTCCAGCGCGCAATGAGGAGCAGGATATTGCCGCGACGTTAGCCGGCCTGCT
>JBEKOW010000120.1:0-12357 GCA_049521375.1 Terriglobales bacterium | reverse complement strand
CCCAGGGAGAGACGTCGAGATAAAGTCCCAAAGGGACGTATAGATGAAAGTCACGCTGGGACGTGTAGCTTAAAGTCTCGCAGGGACGTATTGGTTAAAGTCACGGGGGACGTTTAGGTTAAAGTCCCGCAGGGACGCCCGACAATAGCCCGGCGCTTCAGCGCCGGGTGCAGGCGCTCACACTTAAATAAAGTCCCGCAGGGACGACTGAGCTCTCACGCCCGGGTGGTCGTTTTCCCCGAACGCCGGCTTTCGAATCCCCCAAAAAGACGGCCATTTACATGGCACACTCGCAACCACAATGTGCCATAAATATGGCACTTTATTTTCGGCCCTATTTGGCCGCCCCGGCGTTCTTCAGAATCTCGTCGGCGTAGTAGTTCGTGACCTTGGCATCGTCGCGGAGGTTCTCGTAATACGCCGCTTTCAACAATTGCTCGCGCCGGTCGCGCAGTTGTTGCCGGATCGCCTGCTGCACCCGCGGGTCGTTCAGATCGCGTTGCCCCGCCGGTTCCTTCGCGATCAGTTTCACGATCATGTACGCGTAAGGCTGATGGTTAGCGGGGTTCAGGAGGGGTATGATTGGCGTGTACTGTCCCGGCTTCAGCTTCATCACGGCGTCGCGCGTGGCCGCATCGGCGCTTTTCAAAGCCGATTCCGGAGCCATTCCCAAGTCACCGCCGTTGTTGCTGGTCTCCGGATCCTCGGAATAGTTCATGGCCAGCGTGGCGAAGTCGTCCCCGCTGTCCAACTTATTGGCGATCAGCTGGATCTTTTTGCGAGCCTCCGCATCATTCTGGGCTTTGTTCTGCATATTCCGCACCTGAGCATTCACAATCCCCGTCACCATAATCTTAGCCAGATGATATTGCGGCTCGATCAGGTTAAATTCCGCTTTGTGCTCGTTGTAATAATTCGACACATCCTGGTCGGTGATGTTGATGCGCGAGGTAATTTCCTTGTTCAACACTTTGTCCCGCGTCAGCGAACGCCGCAGGTCCCGCTTGAAATCATCCAGCGTAATTTTCTTCTCCGCCAGCCGCTTGTTAAATTCTTCGGCCGTGTAGGGAGCCTTCGCTTCGTTCAGCTTTCGGTCTACTTCCTCGTCCGTCGCCAGCAGTCCGAGTTTCTCGGCTCGCCGCATCAGGATCTCAGTCTCGATCAGTTCATTCAGGATGCTCAAGCGCAGGCTGACCGCCTGCTCGCCGGTCGGTTGCTGGTCGGAACCCGCCGTCTGGTTGGAGTAATACTTGTCCACTTCGCTGCGATAGATTTTCTTGCCGTTTACCGAGGCCATCACATCGCCGCCGCCACTATCGTGGTTACAAGCCCACGATCCCATCAACAAACAAACGCTCGCGAGAATTAGGCTGGCTCGCTCCACTTTCCCGAGGCTACGATTTATCAATTTCTCCCCTCCAACCAACGACAAATCAATGCAGCAGCGCGACGCGATCCACGCAATCTTCGATTGAGCGCTACTTTGATGGTGCGGGCACAGCAGTCTTTGCGTCTGCGCTCGCGGGTTTGTGTTCCGGGGGTGCGACTCCCGCGTCCTTCAGAGCCCGATCAAGCGCGGCTCGAATCTCATCCGCAGACACCGCCCCATCCAGTTTCTGGCCATTCACAAAGGCGGTCGGAGTTGCATTCACCCCCACCGTTTCCCCCTCGCTCATGGAGGCGCGTACCGCTTTCTGGTCCTGAGCCTTCAGGCACGCCTGGAGTTTGGGCTCGTCCAGCTTATGTTTTTGTCCTTCCAGCATCGCCTGCTTGTCGAGTTCCTCGAATTGGCCTTCCCGCCCCTTTGCGGCACTGACTACATGCTGGTTGTTATGCAGGTAATCCGCGTAGTCCCAGTAGGCGTCGGCCGCCTGTGCATTCAGGCAGTTGGCATCTACGGCGGCGTGTATGGCCCAGGGATGAATTTCCTCGAGTGGGTAGTCCTTATAGATGAACAGTACGCGATCGCCGTACTCCTTGAAAACTTCCGGAAAAAGCGTCGAATGCATGCGCGAGCAGAACGGGCACTCAAAATCATCGTAGTTTACGAGCACAACCTTCGCATCCTTGTTGCCCCGCGTAGGACGCCCGCGCACATCAATTTTGCTCATCGTTTCCGCGTAGGGATCCTTTCCGAGATCCATTTTCGTGATGCGGACAAGAGTCTTGTGGTCCTTCGAGAGCAGAAAATCGAATCCCTGCTTTTTCTGGGCATTGTCGAAGGTGATCGTCAACGCGTCATAGTTCGCGAATTCGCTGGGCCGCAGTGTTCCCAAGGTAAGTTTCACGTCCGCCGGCAGGGAGTAATGCGCGCGTACTTGCCTTTCTACCTGTTGAACGACGTCAACCGGCAGACCTGGAGCCGAAGTTGAAGCCGGACCCTGCGCCAGAGAAAGCGTGGGAGCGGGGGGCTGCGGAGTTTGGGCCGAGCAGCCCAGACAGATCATCAAAAGAACTACAAAAACGCGACGTACCATCATGAGAAAAAGCCACCTGAGCATGTTGAGGTAGCTTGATTATCTCACGGCGTCGCGGGAGAAACGGTCCGTTAGCCGACTCTACGGTCTTGTCCACGAATCAGTTCGGCGGTCGTCAGGAGCTGGTTCATGGATCCGGAGCGGAAGCCTTCCAGGTCGAGCGTAACAAACTTGAATCCCAACCCTTTGAAAATTTCAGCGAACTGCCGGGCCATTTCCGGGGTCAATGCCCCAGGCATTTCGTTGCCCGCAATCTCAATGCGGACGATTTCCCCATGGTGGCGCACGCGAAACTGTTTGAATCCCAGTGCCCGCAACGCGTCTTCACCCCTCTCAATCACGCTCAGCGCTTCGACCGTAACCTTCCGCCCATATTCCATGCGCGATGAAAGGCACGCGGAGGCCGGTTTGTCCCACACTCGCAGCTTCGCCTGCCGCGCGAGTTCCCGGATTTCGATCTTCGTTAGCCCGGCATCGAGCAAAGGCGCCAGCACATGATGCTCGCGCGCGGCCTGCTGGCCCGGCCGAAAATCGCCCTGGTCGTCGGCATTCACCCCGTATGCGACTGCCTCAAGTCCGCGGGCTTCGCGGAAAGGCTCGAGCACCGAGAACAGCTCATTCTTGCAATGGAAACAGCGCGTCGCATCGTTGCGCGCGTAGGCGGGGTTTTCTAATTCGCGAGTCTCGACTACTTCAATTGGGATGGCATGCTCGCGCGCAAAAGCGACCGCGTCCTCAAGGTGGGTACGAGCCAGGCTGGCGGAATCTGCGATCACGGCAAGCATGTTATCGCCCAGCACCTGGCGTGCGGTCCACGCCAGGAACGCCGAGTCAACGCCGCCCGAATAGGCCACGATCAAGCCGGGATGCGCTGCGATGAGCTCCTGCAAGCGTGCCACCTTACCTCCGAGGTCACCGAATCCCTTCATGAGCTTTATCCTACCTGCATTCTTTCAAATCCCTGCTGTTCTGTTAGTAGAGTCGTTCCTGCCTCCTGAGGTTGCCGAAAGCCCCCACATTCGCGAGCGTGAAGCTGAAACGGTACATGTTCTCATTGCGGACTTCTCCCAGGGCAAAACGGCGGTATTCCAGGCTCATCCCGCAACAGTCCCAGTTGTAGCTGGTCTGGGCGGTTGCATACTGCAAGTTCCCCTGATTCGCGTCAAAGCCGAAGCTGGCAGCTGCGCTTAGTCCCCGCTTGTTGAGTTGTCCGTAACCCGCAAGCACGCGGAACTGGTGGATATCGCTGTTCGATTTGACTCCGAGGGCTGCGGCGTCGAACACGCGCAGAAACGCGTCTCCCCCGCCCACGGTAAAGGCGCCGTAGTGATAGTTCACCAGCGCGGTGCTGCCATTAATCTGACCCTTTTTGGTGTCGTAATCCAAATCCCACTCCGTGGTCGTGCGAGGACTGGTTTCCACTCGTAACCGGGAAATGACGGGCGCAAATCTTTGCGGGCCGTTGAGAAACGCAATCCCCGTAAAGTCCGCGGTGCTCGTAAACACGTTGCGTACTCCTGAAACGACCGCATTCCCGAACGTCGGGTCGATGAAGTATTTCTGCCCGACCTCCCAACTCAAGACTTCTCGCGGACCCGAGGCACACATTTGTGAATCCGGTAACGGCGGAGCCTCCCATGGGACCGCACCGACTTGCGGAGGTCCGCCGACGGTCAAGGTGCTCATTCCCTGGCTATCGCAGTCGGAGACGTTCGCATCGGATCGCTTGGCATAAATACGGTTCGCGAATGAGTATTCGATCTCATTCGTGTTGGTCAGCACGTCGGTCGAATCGAAGCGAATAATGTCTGCAAAATTATTGATGCCGGTGACATAGTCATAGCGCATCCGCGGCTCGATCACGTGCTTCCATTTCCGCCCCAGCCACTCGCGATCGAATATCTTCGCCAATGCCGGTGCCCGCAATTCGACTGAAGTTTCCAGCGATTTGCGATTAATCACGTCATTCGCGGCTCGCCCGTTGGCCAGCGCGAGGGCCGCATCATACTCTTGCGTGTAGAACGTATCGCGCAGAGTGAGCGCGGGGCGCAACGACCATCCCCGCCATTGCAGGGGCATCGCCAGTGTGGGGGCCAGATCGAACCTTCCCACCAGGGCAGCGGTCCGAAAGCCGAGTTGCCGGCGCTGCAAGCCCTCCGCCGCACTCTCGAATGACCAATAAAGAGGCGTTTTCCCGAGCTGGCGCTCTTCGCTTCCCGCAAAAACGCTCGGGGTATGGAGAACGCGAATGAGTTCTGTCGAGGTAATGTTGGCGCACCCCGTGTTCGTGCCGGTTTCCGGAACACAGACGTCGAAATTCTGGTAGCGCTCCGCCAACGCGTTGAAGTGAAAACCGTTCGTGGTGTTTGACAGAAAGATCTGCGACTTGACTTCCGAATCGATCGCCTGCGCGTACACATCCGTAAACGCGATGCGGTATACGAATGAGCTCAGATAATCGATATTCGCCACCCCACGAACCGTCCCGAAAGGATGCTCGCCCTGAAAACGCGCGTCCTCGCCACCTTGATCCAGCGGCGGATACCCGATGCCCCGGTCCACCATGCCGGTGTAGCTGAAAAACACGAACGAGCTATCACTCGGCCGCATCCGGAATTGTCCCTGTTGTGCCCAGCCTCGCTTGGAATAGTATTCCGCGCCGGCGGTCGCGTCCGTGCTGCGATTGAACGCCCAATACACCGAGTCGCCTGCAATGTATCCCTTGATCGACGAGTTGCCCACGCTTGGAATCAGCAACCCGCTCTGCCGCGACTGCTGCACGGGATGCGTCACATACGGAAAATAAAATACGGGAATGCCCATCAGCCGGAAGTCGCTGCGATAGATCTTGGCTGTGCTATCCACATCCACCGAGATTTCGCGCGCATTAAATTGCCACTTGGGACGCGGCAACTGGCAGGTGGTTACCGTTCCCTGCCTCACCAGATAACGGTCGGGCCCGTGTTTCTCCACGACCTTCCCCGTAAATGCAAATGGGTTGGAAGTTGTCAGCACATAGCGCGAGCGCCGTCCCTTGAATCCCAACGTGCCGACCACATCGTAAAACGTTCCGACTTCCGTCTGGAGGTTGTAAGTCCCGTGGCTGGCCTCGACGTGTTCGTCATAGGGACCGCCATCGAGTACAACATGCCCCTCCAGTTCGCTGTCGCCGGTGTCAGAGTTGTAGGTGATTTGATCGGCCTGAAGGATATAGGTGCGATAGTCGATCTCGACCTTGCCGCGCAGGTGATATACCAGTCCATCCTTCTCCTGCTCCACTGCGCGAATCGTCACGTCTTGCTGCATCTGGCTGGCTGGAGCCGAAGGCAAGAATTGCGCGGGCGCATGGTCGGGGGGCGGGGTCTGGCTGGTTACTATCCGGGAGGCGAGAATGACGTGACAGATCAGTGCCGCCGTGATAATCATTCGAGAGCGGGTGATCATTAGCGGGTATTTTGCAAGCGCGCTCCGCGAGCCGGTCTGGCAACGGGAAGAGTTGACCTTAGCACGTGGGGGCACACGACGCAAAGCTCCGCCGAATTTCTTGATTCCCTGTTTTGCGCCCAATCCAACTCTGGCTGCTGGCATCCTCCCGCGACCGTTTTGACAGGCCGTTTTAGAAGGTCGAATTAGTAATGACCGGATTGATCAATACAGCATCTGCAGGAGATTCAGAGCTTCAGCCTCATCTGTGCGTCACTCTCGACGAGGGTGACCCGGAACTGGCTCCGGAATCCCCGCCCGGCCCCGATGCCTGGCGCAGCGAAGTCGCCGCTCGCCTTGCCCGATACCGCACGCGCCGGAAGCCGCGCCCCCCGCGTTATCCTTCGCTGCTCTTGCCCTTTGATGCGTCTGAGAACCGGCCCCGATCGGCCGGTGCCCTGGCAGCAACGGACATTGCACCCGACGCGTCCTCTGACGAGCCCTTCCCTCGCCCCGATACTGGGATTCACGAAAACGCAAGTCCAGTCCCATCCTCCGATGATCTCCCAACATCTCTCGCTGAAATGCGATCTCTGCCGTCTTTAGAGCCAGGCCCCGAGCACTCGGCTAAGATCATCGAATTCCCGCGGTCTGCCGCGATCCCGATCTTTCACGCGAGCCCGCTCGCCGATCCGATTCTCGATCGCCCGCGTATCGTCGAAGCGCCGGAGGTCGTGCCGCCTCCGCCCGCG
Source organism: Terriglobales bacterium (assembly GCA_049521375.1). Classification (GTDB taxonomy): domain Bacteria; phylum Acidobacteriota; class Terriglobia; order Terriglobales; family Acidobacteriaceae; genus Acidiflorens. The sequence goes on along the minus strand of JBEKOW010000120.1, from coordinate 5,705 downwards.
CTCGGTGGAATTCTTATCGAGCCCGCGCCGAAGACCGTCGATCCACGGGCTGACCATGAGCCGCGAATTCAGTCGGCATCCATCGGCCGCCGATTGCTTGCCACTTTGATCGATGCCCTGATCCTGGGCGTCGCGCTGTCGGGTTACGCTGCAATTTTTCTGCGCTTCAATCCTGTCCGCGGACCCGGCGCGCTTCTTGCTGGCATTACCGCCGCCACTGCAGTGCTCGTCTGGATGGCTTACCAGTTTGTTTTTGTTGTCTACACCGGTTCAACGCCCGGGCTCCGTGCCGCTCGGCTGACGGTGGCCCGGTTTGATGGCTCTGCGGTCCAGCGTCCTGTGCGCCGCTGGCGTGTGCTCGCCTCATTCCTGTCCGCCTTTTCTGCCGGACTCGGCTATCTCTGGTGCTTCATTGACCAGGACTCACTCTGCTGGCACGACCGCATTACTCGGACTCATCTGCAACCGGCGAGCGCGAAGCCAACCGCCAGGCCCCCTCTTTAAACGCCAGCATATTGGGGTTACTTCGAGACGCCTTCCTGTCGGGTGCAAACCATTTCACATTCGGCAACTTCGCTTTGACCAAAACTTCGCTCCTCTGGCCAAAACCTGGTTGCACCTTCCGGATCCGATGGTAAACTCCCGCTAGTCTTTCCGGGTTTCCGGTGTTCCCCGCCAACGCCCGGAATCCCTGTTAGCCAAAATACCTATGCTCCATCCCAAGAGGATAAGAATGAAATTGTTGCGCGCGTTCTCCACGATTTGTCTCGTTCTGATGGCAACGGTTGGAGTTGCCAGCGCCCAGACCTGGACTGCAGTGAAGGCCAAACCAGCTTTCTCGCCCGGCACAGCCCTTTTGCTGACCGATGGCCGCGTGCTGGTGCAGGATTCAGGCGGCGCAGATTGGTGGACGCTCACTCCCGATCTCACCGGAAGCTATGCCAACGGCACGTGGTCGCAGGTCGCCTCGCTTCCCGCTGGATACAGTCCTCTCTACTACGCGTCCGCGGTGCTCCCGGATGGGCGAGTTGTCGTGATGGGCGGGGAATACAACTTCGGCAAAGAAGCCTGGGTCAAGCTGGGCGCAATCTACAATCCGCAGACGAATGTCTGGGCGAAACTCAACGCTCCTGTCGGATGGGCCAATATCGGCGATGCGCAGAGCATCATTCTTGCGAACGGGACCATGATGCTCGCCGACTGCTGCAGCCCGCAGGAAGCGCTGCTCAACGCCAAGACTCTTAAATGGAAGGCCACCGGCACCGGCAAGAACGACGAAAACGACGAAGAAGGGTGGACTTTGTTGCCGAGCGGCCAGGTGCTCACCGTCGACGCCAACTGCAACTCCTGCCTCAATTCCGAGGTTTACGATCCCACGACCGGTTCCTGGTCCAGCGCTGGCAGTACGATTGTGGAGCTCGTCGATGCCAAGTCTCACGAACTCGGTCCAGCCGTTTTGCGTCCCGATGGCACAGTTATCTACATGGGCGCAACCGGACACAACGCCATCTACAACAGCATCACCGCTCAGTGGTCGGCTGCGCCGGACTTCCCTTTGAACAGCAAGGGTAAGCAACTCGACATCGCCGACGGGCCCGCGGCTCTGCTTCCAAACGGCAATGTTCTTTGCATGACCAGTCCAGGCGTGTACCTGCCCGGAGCTCAGTTTTTCGAGTGGGACGGCGCGAATTTCACTGCGACGGTCAACATTCCTGATGCGGCCAGCGATCCGTCCTATTATGGCCGCATGCTCGAACTCCCCACCGGGCAGATTCTGTTTACCGACGGCTCCCGTAACGTCGAACTGTACAATCCCACGGGAAGTCCAGAGCCCTCATGGGCGCCGGCGATCACCAGGTTCACGGCAACGCTTACCCATGGCAAAACCTCGGTTTTGAGCGGCACGCAACTCAATGGGCTTTCGCAAGGCGGTGCTTACGGTGACGATGCCCAGATGGCCACCAATTATCCGCTCATCCGCATTACTAACAGTGGCACCGGACATGTGTTTTATGCTCGCACCTACAATCCAGGTTCCATGGGCGTTGCGACCGGTTCAACCGTGGTCAGCGTAAGCTTCGCCGTTCCCGCGGGAATCGAATTAGGCGTCAGCCAGTTGGAGGTTGTCACTAACGGGATTGCGTCCAATCCTGTCTCTGTAACTGTCAATTAACGGATAGCGACTTTCGCGCACGCCCGAAGACACAACCCTCGCGTTGTCCTTGGAGCGCCAAAAGCCCCGGCCAATTCCTGCCGGACTGGAGAAGCCGGTTTGCATCGGCGCATATCAAACCAGGGTTTCCAGCGCCGCCCGCAAATCCTCGAAAAGAAACCCGTACCCGCTGGACTGCAGTCTGCCGGGCTTTACTCGCTGGCTGGATAAAAACAATTCCTGTGCCGCCATCCCGCCAAAGACAATCGACAGGGCAAATCCCGGCACCGGGAAAAATGCCGGCCGCGCCAGTACCGAGGCCAGCGTCTTCGTAAATTCCGCATTTCGCACCGCATTTGGCGCAACCATGTTCACCGGCCCCGCCAGCGATTCCGTTCGCAACGCATGTTGGATTCCGCCCACCATGTCGTTAATGTGAATCCAGCTCCACCACTGCTTCCCCGAGCCGATGCGCCCGCCTACCCCCAGTTTGAACGGGGTGAGCATCTTCTGGAGCGCGCCGCCTTTCCCGCTTAGCGCCAGCCCCGTGCGCAAATTCACTGTGCGAATACCGGCTTCGGCAGCAATCCGGCTGGCTTCTTCCCACTCCCGGCAAACCTCCGGCAAAAAGCCCTGCCCGGTAGCGCTCTCCTCGGTCAGAACCTCCTCACCCCGGTCGCCATAGAACCCGATCGCCGATGCGCACACAAACGCCCTTGGTTTGGACTCGGTTCGCGCCAGCGCCCTGGCAAGATTGCGCGTCCCCCGCACGCGGCTGTCGCGGATCGCTTTTCGCTTTGCCTCAGTCCAGCGCCCAACGATGGTCTCACCGGCGAGATGGATGACCGCGTCGAATCCGGAAACCGCTGCCGGCGAAAGACCGGTACCAGCATCTGCCATGGGATCCCACGAGATCTCCCTCACTTGCCCGGCCGGGCCCCGAACCAGCCGTACCACCTCGGTGCCCGCTTGCTCCAACGAAGGCAAAAGCGCAGCGCCAATCAGTCCCGAAGCCCCACTCAACAGAACCCGTTCCATATCGATTACTCCTTTTCGTACTCTACCAGCCAAACCACGCTCTCGCGAACCCGGCGTCCCCAGCGCCAAATGATTTGCCCGGCGCCTAGACCATACCGAAAGACAGCTCCAGCGGCGTTCACCGTCCCCGCTTCCGCTGTTGTAAAATCCATCATGGCGACGTTGCGGGATCAAGTCGCGACCAGCGTGCTCACGGTGACCCGTTTCCGTGAGTTGATGCGGAAGTTGCGCGAAAACCGTCCCAGCGACGATCTCGATCTCGTCAAGCGCGCCTACGAATTTTCCCAGAAGCACCACGCCGGACAACATCGCGCCTCGGGCGAGCCTTACCTCGTTCATCCTCTCGAAGTTGGCAACGTGCTCGCCGACATGAAGATGGATTCGGTCTCCGTTGCGGCCGGTCTATTGCACGATTCCGTCGAAGATACCTCGGTCACCACCGTCGAAATCCGGCAGGAATTCGGTGAGCAGGTCGCGCATATCGTCGAAGGCGTTACCAAAATCAGCAAGATCGATTTCTCCTCGCGCGAAGAAGCCCAGGCAGAAAACCTTCGCAAGATGATGCTCGCCATGGTCGACGACATCCGCGTCGTCATCATCAAACTCGCCGACCGCCTTCATAACATGCGCACCCTCGAGCATCTGGATTCCGAGCGCCAGCAGAAAATCGCCCGCGAGACGCTTGATATCTACGCGCCAATCGCCCATCGCCTCGGGATGGGCAAGATCCGTGGCGAACTCGAAGACCTGGGCTTCAAATACGTAGATCCCATCGGATTCGAACAGGTCCGCATTGCGGTCGAGGCACGCCGCAAAGAGGGCGAAGCCTTCATGGCCCGCGTCGAATCCACCCTGCGCGACGGACTTAAAGAAGCCGGCATCACCGGCCGCGTGGAGAGCCGGGTCAAGCGCCTTTACAGCATTCACAAGAAACTTCTGCGTCAGCGCATCAGCGTCGATCAGGTGTACGACCTGTATGCCATGCGCGTCATCACCAACTCGGTGCAGGATTGCTACGCCGTTCTGGGCATCATCCACAATCTCTGGCGACCCGTTCCCGGCCGTATCAAGGACTTCATCGCCATGCCCCGCCCTAACCTCTACCAGTCTCTGCACACCTCGGTCATCACCGAGACCGGCGAGACGTTCGAGATCCAGATTCGCACCGAAGAAATGCACAAGATGTGCGAGGAGGGCATCGCCGCCCACTGGAAATATAAAGACGGCCCCGTTTCCGCCGAAGACGAGCAGCGTCTGGCGTGGCTGAGACAAGTAGTCGAGTGGCAGCGCGACGTCTCCGACCCCAGCGAATTTCTGTCCACCCTAAAAGTCGACCTCTATCCCGAAGAGGTTTACACCTTTACGCCGAAAGGAAAAGTTCTAGTTCTGCCGCGTGAGTCCACGCCCATCGACTTCGCCTACTCCATTCACACCGAGGTCGGACACAGTTGCACCGGCGCCAAGGTCAACGGACGCATGGTTCCCCTCCGCCACAAACTCCGCTCCGGAGACATCGTCGAAGTCATCACGCAGCCCGGACACAAGCCCAGCCGCGACTGGCTCGCGATCGTGAAGTCCTCTCGCGCACGCAACAAAATCAAGCACTGGCTCAACGTCCACCAGCGCGAGCGCGCCATCGAAATCGGCCGCAAGCTGATCGAAAAAGAAGCCCGGAAATACCGCATCTCGCTCAAAGAAATCAAAGATGCCGATATGCAGCGGGTCGCTACCGAATATGGATTAGGCCGTCCCGACGATTTGATGGCTGGCATTGGCTACGGGAAATATTCGGCTCGACAGGTGCTGGCGAAGTTCTCCCCCACCGGCGCCGAACCAGTGGCCGAAACCGGAGACACTCACGGCTTCTCTAGTGGCATCTCAAGTGTTGTGCGCCGCGTCTTCGGCGCCGACAGCAACGCCATCGTCGTTCGCGGACAAGGCGACCTCCTCGTCTATCGCGCCCGTTGTTGCAATCCGATCCGCGGCGAGTCTATCGTCGGCTACGTCACTCGCGGCAAAGGCGTGGCCGTTCATTCGGTTAATTGTCCGAACGTCACCAATCTTCTCTATGAGCCCGATCGCCGCATCGACGTCCTCTGGGCAGGGGACAAAGACGGCCAACCGATTTCTTACCCCGTGAAACTCACTCTTCTCTGCGACGACCGCTGGGGCATGCTCAAACAAATCACCGCCGTCATCAGCGACACCAAAACCAACATCCGCAGCATGGAATCCCGCAGCGAAAACGGCCAGGCCAGCGTCGATATCGTCCTCGATATTGCCGACCTGAAACACCTGCAAAAAATTATTGACGGAGTCCGCCAGATCCCCGGCATTCACGACGTCCAGCGCTTGCAAAAAATTTAGCCTGAACTCCCATAAGATCTACGTTGTCATCCTGAGCGAAGCGAAGGGACCTGTGCATTTGCTTCTGCAACCGCCCCGACGGTGAGGATTGCCACGCCAAAGCCGAAAAGATTAATATGAATTACCTCATCTCAGGGCCAAGCAATAA
>JBEKOW010000119.1:0-14308 GCA_049521375.1 Terriglobales bacterium | reverse complement strand
TAAGTCCGCCGTTCCAGGCTGAAGTTCCAGGTGTCGGCCATGGCGCGCAGAAATTCCGCAGGCTCGTTCTGGCCAAGCGTCTGAGCCATATCGGCGGCGATCAGCAGGGCGGAAATTTCCGCCGCCATGGTGAACGGCGAATAGCCGCCATCTTCCTCCCATCGGTCCTGCTGCGTGACCGGACCGTTGGCCGCAATGAAACAGGCGGCCTTGCGCACCATCGGCCACCAGCGTCTGCAATCGTCGAAACAGGCGGGCGCTTCGCGGCGCAGCAAGTCGACCAGCAGAATTGGAAACGCAGTCTCATCCATCTGCAGCCCGTTCCAATACGGACGCCCATCCAGCCACATGTTCTGAGCCCAGTGTCCATCGGCTTCCTGGGTAGCCTCGAGGTAATGCAGCACGCGCAAGGCATCGTCGTGGGCGCCCGCGGCCAGCAATCCGCCCGCATTTTCGACCAGGTCGCGCGGCCAGATCAGGTGATATCCACCAAGATCCTCGTCTCCTTTATCAAATCCCCAGGGAATCGAAAGGCTGGCAATGATGCCGCCCAGAAAATCCTTGGACTCATGCGAGCGCAGCACCGCCGCGCTGGGGCGATACAAATCCTTCTCGCGCGGTTGTGCGTCCAGAGGCATGAGAGTCTTCTGCCAGTTCCGCCAGTGAAAGACATAATCCTTGCGTATGGATTCGTAGGAGGCCAGCAGCGAAGAGACCACCTGCTGCCCGGCCTCGGCCCAGATTCCGCCAAAGCCGAGCGCGAGCAGGAATTCCCCATTGCAGGCTGCGAGGTCGATCTCCCCGGTGAGCGCGATGTTTCCGTTTTCGGCGCGGTCGTACTCCCACTCCATCTGAAAACGTTGGGAGAGATCCTGCCAGCCGTCCGACACGCCAGCGAATCCCACCGAGCGTTTGAGCCAGGGCGCGGAACATCCGAGGGCGAGCGCGGAAGAGTCGCGTTGGGCAAAGAGCATCGGGGTGCCTTTGTAATCGCCCACCCACCCCGTGTTGCCATATCCGAAGTTGGCGAGGTGCGAAGCCAGCAGCCCGTAGAGGCGGTAGTCGCGCAAAGTTCCCTGCACCGGGATGAAGCGAACCTTCTGCAGCACCACGTTGCGCCAGGGGTCGGTCAGAACTTCTTTTTCAATCCGGTAGCGGCCGTCGGTGGAAGTGTTGGTCAGTTCGTAGACCGGCACGCCGGGTTCAATCGGCAAATTTTCAAACGTACAATGGCGCTTCTCCTCTGAGAACCATCCCCTTCCGTCGGTGACAATGAGGCCAAAGTCGCGAGTGCAGGCCTGATCCACGCGGGGAAAATAAATCTCATTGAGAATCCCATGGCTCAGCGTGAACCAGACGCGGCTATGAAGATTAAGGGCGGTGCCGATGCCCGTTTTTGCGCTCGACGTCCAGCGCGGCGGAATTCCCGGCCAGCCCGGGGCATAACGGATTTCATCGCTCACAGGAGTTCACCCTCACCGCTAAGCAGTTTGACAGAAGATTCAGAATCGCGCTCGTGTTCCATTCAGGGTAGGTTCAGACCCTGCTTTTCGCGAATGAACTGGGCTCGGATTGATCGAAAGACTTCCCGCTAAGTGATTGGAAAGCGGGACCGTTCATCAGAAATTCACTCGGCTGTAACCTTCCTTTAATACGGTGCCGCTAAAACGAGCATATACATTTAAATGTCAAGCAAGGAGGATCTATTATGACGAGGCGCATCGCGCTAATGTGCGCAGTTCTCGCATTCTGTCTCCCGGTGGTTGCCGGGACGATGCTGAATGGAGCGGGCGCCACCTTCCCGTATCCCATGTATTCGAAGTGGTTCAGCGAGTACAACAAGATGCATCCCGACGTCCAGATCAACTACCAGTCGATCGGAAGCGGAGGCGGGATCCGCCAGGTGCTGAACGGGACAGTCGATTTTGGAGCCAGTGACGGCCCCATGACCGATGAGCAACTCAAGGAAGCCAAGATCAAGATCCTGCATATTCCGACCGTGCTCGGCGCCGACGTCCCCGCCTATAACGTCCCGGGCGTGAGCGGCGAGCTAAAATTTTCTTCCGATGCGCTGGCCAATATTTTTCTGGGAAAAATCACCAACTGGAACGATCCGGCAATTGCGAAATCGAATCCGGGAGTGAAGCTGCCCAACCAGTCGATTATCGTGGTGCACCGCTCCGACGGAAGCGGGACGACCTACATCTGGACCGATTATCTGTCCAAGGTAAGCAAGGAGTGGGAGTCGACCGTCGGGAAGGGAACTTCCGTAAAGTGGCCGGTCGGCCTGGGCGGAAAAGGCAACGAAGGCGTCGCCGGGCAGATTCGGCAGTTGCCGGGATCGATCGGATACATCGAACTGATTTATGCGGTGGAGAACAAAATCACCTTTGGGTCGGTGCAGAATGCGGCCGGCAACTTCGTGAAGGCATCGCTCGAAGGTGTGACCGAGGCGGCTGCCTCGGTGAAAAACATGCCCGCGGACTTTCGCGTTTCCATCACCAACGCCCCCGGCAAGACGGCGTATCCCATCTCAAGCTTCACGTGGCTGCTGATTCCCGTGCAGTCCAAGGATGCAGCGAAGGGCAAGATCATCACCGACTTCCTGAACTGGATGCTCACCGACGGCCAGAAGATGACGGCCCAGCTCAGCTACGCTCCTCTTCCCAACAGCGTCGACGAAAAAGTGAAGGCGGCGATCAAGCAGGTGCACTAGTGTAGTGTCCCGCAAGCTCGCTGATTAATTGGCGAATATGGGCGAATATGCCCTGAACAATTCTGTCATTCCGACCGACCGGAGCGGAGCGAAGTCGAGGGACCTTGTGTTTTCTGCGGCTTTCGTTCTTTGCTCAGGTCTTCTCATGCGTGGAGAGCGAAATCCTGCCTGACGCAGTGGGCCAAAAAGCCAGCGTCCCAGCCCCGGAGGGGCCACTGACCATAGCCCGGCGCGTTCAGCGCCGGGAAAGCGGAGCCCGTACCGATAAAGTCCCGGAGGGACGACCGGCAATAGCCCGGCGCGTTCAGCGCCGGGAAAGCGGAGCCCGTGTCGATAAAGTCCCGGAGGGACGACTGGCAATAGCCCGGCGCGTTCAGCGCCCGGAAAACGGAGCCCGTGTCGATAAAGTCCCGGAGGGACGACTGGAGTCCTCACGCCCACTTTCGGCAGGTCATCGCATCCGCCGGTTTTGTCAACGATCTTCCGACTCAGCACACTAGACAAACCTCGCGCCTGGCGGGCGCAGCCCAGTGACCTCCCCAGGGGAATAGGTCCGGCCAGGAAGCGAAAAAATTTGCACACCGGACCCCTCCCTGCTGTCATTAAAATCCGCTAACCGCTTAAAATCTAACAACTTAAGAATGCTACGCTTTCCATGGAACGGAGGTACAATTGCTATATTGTCCATGTAGTCTACTATTATGATGGACATTGTATTATCCTACTAGTATTATAGGGATTGTGGAGCCGAACCAGCTCCCTGATTCCAATTGCCTCCCCCGCGAAACAAGGCAAGCGAACCAAAAATTACACTCGGAGAGGACTGTAGTTTTATGAAATCCACGAAATATTTGTTTCTCATCGCGCTGGCGCTGGCCGCCCTGACCGCCGGTGCCTGGGCGCAAAACCAGACTGCCTCGGAGAGCAGTCAGGCGAAAGCGCGCATCGCGGAATCGAACGGGCAGCCTGCCGTCACCGCCGCCGACCTGCAAAAGTTGCAAGAGGGTCTGGCGGCGGCACAGCAGCAGATTCAGGCATTACAAGAGGAGTTGCACCGCAGGGATAAAGCTGTCCAGCAAGCTCAAACCACCGCAACCGATGCCGCCGCCAAGGCTGAAGCGGTGCAGCTGCAGGCAAAGCGCGACGCGCAAACCGTGGACGCGCTCCAAAGCGACGTCGCCGGTCTTAAATCCGTAAGCGCGACATCATTCAATACCGCTGCGCTGAAAAATGCGGTCATGACCATGCAGGAACCCGCTCCGGGCCAACCGGAACCGGAAGTCTTTAACAAGCAAATGGAGAGCCCGATCACGATTCGTTTCCGGGGCATCAACATCACCCCGGGCGGATACGCCGCTGCCGAATTTGTGCGGCGGTCGCGAGCGCTCGCGGCGGATGTTTCCACTCCCTTCAACTCGCTGACCATGCCGGGAGCCTCGCAGAGCCGGTTGTCGGAATTTTTCGGCTCTGGACGTCAGTCCAAAATCACGACGTTCGTCGACGGACGCTTGGGGAACGTGAACCTTTCCAGCTACATCTCAGCTGACTTTCTCTCCGCTGGCGTCACCTCGACAGCCACGCAAACCAATGGCTACACCTTGCGTATCCGGCAAGCGTGGGCGCAGGCAAAATTCGACAATGGCTGGAGTTTCCTGGGCGGCCAGGCATGGAGCCTGGTTACCGAAGACGGGAAGGGAATCGCTCCGGACGATGACATGGGCAAAACCAACGACGTTCGCCCGAAGACGATCGATGCTTCGTACAACGTCGGTTTCGATTTCGCGCGCCAGTATGGGCTCCGCTTGACCAAAACCTTTAACGACAAGGTTGCGGTTGCGGTCGCGATTGAAAACCCTCAAGCTACCCTGACCAGCCACAGCAACGCGAGCAACTACCTGCTCGGCGAGTCCGGCGACGGCAAAAGCTACAACAGTTCCGCTACCTACTCGTTCAATCCCTCCCCCGATATTATTGCCAAGATCGCGTTCGATCCCGGCTTTGGACACTATGAAATCCTCGGCCTGGTCGACCGCTTCACCGATCGCGTCTTCCCCTGCGTTGAGTTTGCCACCGGCAATACTCTTTGCACGGCCACCGGCGCTACTTCCGCCACGGGAGCTTACAACGCCTCGAAAGAAGGCGGCGGCCTGGGTGCAAGCGCGCGCTGGACGATTGCCCACCACGTTACCTTTGGCCTGAAGGGCTTCGGCGGCAGCGGCGTCGGACGCTATGCTCCCGGCGGTCTCTCCGATGCGGCCATCAACCCGGACGGCACGCTGCATCTGATCAAGAACCTGCACGGACTCGGCACGCTCGAGTACAAAACCAGGAAGCTGACGGTCTATAGCTACGGCGGTGTCGAGTACGCGGCCCGCACCTATGCGAAGGATCCTTTGGCGAATCATGGCGCAGGCGCCAATGTCGGCTACGGCGCGCCTACGTTCAACAACAGCGGCTGCTACACCGAAGTTGCTCCCGGTTCGGGCGGATTCACTCCCGGCGGAACCGGCACTTGCACGGGAGACACGCGCGCTTTGATCGAAGGCACGCTTGGCTTCTGGTACAAGTTCTACTCCGGCGCGCGCGGCACGTTCCAGTACGGCACGCAGTACTCCTACGTGACGCGCAACACCTGGTCGGGCAATGGCGGTCTGGCAACCGGACTCCCCGGTTTGCAACCGAACGGGCTGGACTCGATGGTGTTCACTTCGTTCCGTTACTACTTGCCGTAACCACAATCCGCGGTTCCCGCGCCAAAGATGGCGCGGGACCGCATAAATTTGTCGGAAAGCTTTGCGGAGTTTCACGCGGAGTCTGGGCGCCGGGCTACAATCCGGCGCCTTTTCTGTCTTGGTATACTTTTAAAAGTCGCCTGGATTAGGGATTCCATCCGGTTGCAGAGATTTTGGGGTTTGTGGCCGCCCGCCACGCGCGAGTCACCGAAAAGACAATCTCAAAGGCGCAAAAGCAATTTGGCGTTTCATTTATGGCACGAATGCCCTCCAGCAGCGGCTCCCTTTTTCTGAACCGCGAAGAATCCTGGTTGAAATTTAACTGGCGCGTGCTCGAAGAAGCCGAAGACCTGGGCAATCCCCTGCTTGAGCGGGTCAAATTTCTGGCCATCACCGCCAGCAATCTGGATGAATTTTTCGAGATCCGGGTCGGCGGTCTGCTGCAACAACTGGAAGACGGGCATAACTTCACCACTGCCGATGGACTGTCGATGGTGGAAGAGCGGGAGTTGATTAACCGCGCCACCCACAAATTTGTGGATGAGCAATATGCCTGCTGGAACGAGCGCCTGCGGCCGGAACTGGCAGAGCAGGGAATTCGCGTGCTGGGTATCGACCAACTGGACGACGAGGCCCTGGCTTTCGTCAACGATTACTGTGAACGGGAGCTTGATCCACTGCTCACGCCTGTCACGGTTGATCCGTCCCACCCTTTTCCGCGGGTGATCAACAAGGCGTTGTGTGTGGCCCTCTTGTTGCGCCGGCGGCGGCGCTCTTCGCTCACCTACACGGGCGTGGTCACGGTTCCGCGTGCTCTGCCCCGGCTGGTTCGTTTGCCATCCCAGGACACCACCGACTTCATTTTTCTTGCCGACCTGGTCGTCTATCATGCGGCGCGCATGTACAAGGGCTACGACATCGTATCGTCGGCAGCTTTTCGTGTTACCCGCAACAGCAACCTGTACCTGGCGGAAGAAGAATCCCGCAATCTGCTGGAGTCCGTGCGCGCCGAATTGCACAACCGTCGCAAGGGTGACGCGGTGCGCATGGAGATCGAGTCGGCCGCCGATCCCGAGATTATCGACCGCTTGCGTACCGTGTTTGAGCTGGAGCCCTGGCAGATCTTTCCGGTGGATGGCCCGGTTAATCTTTCGCGGCTTTTCAATGTTTACGAACAGGCGGACCGGCCCGACCTGAAATTCCGTGCGTTTGCGCCCCGCGAATTGCGGCTGACGGCGAAGTCTCGCGATCTTTTTGAGGAGCTGCGGCGTCACGATGTCCTGTTGCATCATCCCTTCGATTCCTACGATGCGGTGGTTTCATTCATTCAGTCGGCCGCCGAGGATGACAATGTGCTCTCGATCAAGCAGACGCTTTATCGCACCAGCGAGCACTCGCTCATCGTTCCGGCGCTGATCGCGGCCGCTTCGCGAAAAGAAGTCACGGCGGTGGTGGAGTTAAAAGCGCGGTTCGATGAGGCGTCCAACATCCGCTGGGCGCGCGATCTGGAAGATGCCGGGGTACAGGTTTTTCACGGACTGGTGGGGCTGAAGACGCACTGCAAGCTCTCCCTGCTGGTGCGCCACGATCCCGACGGTGTCACGCGCCGTTATGCCCATCTGGGTACTGGAAACTACAACGCCACCACCGCGCGCTTCTACACCGACCTCAGCCTGCTCACCGCCGATCCGGAAATCACCGCCGCAGTTCAGGACGTTTTCAGTTTTCTGACGGCCTATGCTGAGCATGCAAGCTATGAACCATTGTTGGTCGCGCCGCTCGACCTCGCGGAAAAGTGTATTTCGCTGATCGAGCGCGAGGCTGAACACGCCCGCGAGGGACGGCCCTCGCGCATCGTCGCCAAGATGAACTCGCTGGTTGACCCGGACATAATTCACGCGCTGTATCGCGCGTCGCAGGCGGGCGTCGAGATCGACCTGTTAGTGCGTGGAATGTGTACACTCCGGCCCGGGATGCGAGGCATTAGTCACCGTATCCGGGTGCGCAGCATTGTCGGCCGTTTTCTGGAGCATAGCCGCATCTTCTGCTTTGAAAATGGCGGCGAGCCGGATGTCTTCATTGGAAGCGCGGACTGGATGCCGCGTAACCTGCACGAGCGAGTAGAGGTCCTGTTTCCCCTTAAGGATAGGCTTCTTCGCGAACGGGTGATCTATGAAATTCTAGCCGCCTATCTGGCTGACAATCTAAAGGCAAGATTTCTTCAGAAGGATGGGCGATACTTGCGATCATGGCAATCCCCCGCTGGACGAAGCAAGCGTCCGCCGCGCGGTAAGGCGGCATTCAACGCCCAGGATTTTCTGATCGGCCTGGCGGAAGGCAACAGGTCTCCCGAAGACATTCCCGCCGCGGCGGAACGGCGCGTGCCGCGAATATCAAATACCAGGGCTGTGATGGAAGGGGATTAGTACCAACACAATGTTCGTTTATTTTTTACGCCACGCCAGCGCCGGCCAGCGAATGCTGGGCAGCGCCAAGAGAGATGAGAAGCGCGCCCTCGATAAAGACGGCATCGAGCAATGCGGATACATTGGCCGCGCCCTCGCCGCGCTCGGTGTTCAGGTCGAGATTATCGTCACCAGTCCCCTGAAGCGCGCCATGCAAACCGCCGCTCTGGTCGGGAACGAAATGGGTCACGAAGGCAAATTGGTGACCGAAGCCGCGCTCCGTCCGGAGGCCACTTTCGCGGATTTTCAGAGAATGCTGGAAAAATATGGCCGCCAGGATTCCATTCTGCTGGTAGGCCATAACCCGAACCTGAGGGACTTCCTCGGACGCGTAATCAGCGACGACGGCGGCGAAGCGGTGGTCGAATTGAAGAAGGGAGCCGTCGCGAAAGTCGAAATGCGTCGAACCGTCGGCTCGCTCAGTTGGTGTATCACGCCGCGCATTCTGCGCACGCTTCATACCGCCGCTACCGAGAGTTCCCGCCCGAACACTTCGCGGAAATAGGCCCGATCTTTTTCGACAGCCCACACTTCCAGATCCACGCTGGCTTTGCCACGTGCGCTCAGCTTCATGGACACGCGTCCATTGCGGGCCGAAACCCCCACGCGGCCCACAGACTGGCTCCGGCCGATATTCAGAGCGCGTGCGATGCGGAGCAGCACCGATGCCTTCTTGACCGCTTCCTGCTCCTCGGCGGAGAGGTCGGTCATCGGTCCATCACCAGGAGTGGGCCGCGATTTCCCCAGATAACGCGCAATCGCCCCGATAATGCGCCGCTGCTGCGGCGTGTAACCCAGAATCTCCGAATTCGCGATGATGTAGTAAGTGTGCCGGTGATGCCCGTTGCGATTCACGTAATCTCCGACTTCATAAAGCATGGCGGCAGCCGACAACCACTCGCGATACTCCGCAGGGAGCTGGTGCACAGACTTCAGGGTGGAAAAAAGAAGAAGCGCGGCCTCGCGGACATGCAATGCGTGCTGCAAATCGATCCGGTAGTGCTCGACGGCGCGTTTGATCGACTCCCACCGCTCCGATTCAATGGCGCGCCCCGAGCGCGTGTTGCGGTCATGCTCGGCCGCCATCTGGGCGAGGATGCCATCGCGCAACCCGAGCGGCGAGTAACGAAACGCGCTCAGATGGCACCGCTCCAGCAACTCCTCATACACGATTGCGCCCGCACAAATGATTTCAGCGCGGCGCAGCCCGATCCCCGGAACCCTCCGCCGCTGTTCCAAAGTCATGCGCGTAATCTGTTTGACAATGCGGCGCATCATGTCGCGCGCGACCAGATTCGCGCGCCGTCGTTCCCCGGGCCGCGCCAGGTGGCTGGCCATACTCACGAGCGCGGCCGCAGTGCCGGACGTCGCAATCACACCGCCGACCCTCGCGCTGCGGATTCGATCCTGGATTCGCCCCACTTCACGCGTAACGAAGCCTTGAAGCTGCTTCAATTCGCCTTTGCGCGGAGGATCGTGCTTCAGGAATTCGCCCGTCAGTCGTACCGCGCCCAGCGGCAGACTAACCGTGTCGCGGATTTGCGCTTCACGCGAAAGCGTGAGTTCGCAACTGCCTCCGCCGAGGTCGACGAGCAAGACGCTGGATGAGCCAAGCCGTGCGTTCGAAATAATCCCAAGGTGAATAAGCCGGGCTTCTTCCAGCCCGGAAATAATCTCGATCGTCCACCCGGTAGTCGAGCGCACCCATTCCAGAAACGCCCGCGAATTGCGGGCATCCCGAAGCGCGGCGGTAGCCACGACGCGCACCGAATCAGTCCCGCACTCCTGGATGGCGCGATTGAAGCGCCTTAACACCCGGACGGTCTCCGACATCGATTCCGGCAACAGCAGCCCGCCGCTGAACACGCCCTCGCCCAGCCGGGTGACCTCCCGATCTTCGTGCACTTCCTTGAGGCGTCCGCCCTGAAAGCGGGCAATCTTCAGCCGGACGGAGTTCGATCCAATATCGATGGCCGCGAAAGTTGGCATGGAGAGAAGTGTCCGATCAGTATTCTCACAAGCATGTGATCTAGCGCAAGGTCTAGCGACCGAACAATCCGCCGTTCTCTAATCGGCAGAATCACAAGATACTGCCGTGTCATCCTGAGCGGAGCAATCGCTTCGCGCAGCGAAGCGATTGCGGAGCCGAAGGCCCCCTATTCGATCAAAATTCTGGGGTCACGCGTCCCGGAATTCTCCCCCTGCTCCCGCTAACAAACTCTCCGCGACAGTCCACTACGCCATATTTCGTCCTTTCTCCGGGACTTTTTCCAAATCTTCTACTCGCATTTTTAACCGATTTGTAACAACCCTCTGATAGCCTCAAACGGAAATGTCCAATCAAGCCCTGCCCAGGCCGCACTTCGATGCTCCCGAACCAGGGCGGGGGGCAAGGGCTGCACTGAAAATCGAAACCAGCACCGCGCCGCTGTTGCAGGGAAAGGTTAGCGAGATTCCCGACGCGATTTTTGGCGGCGTCATCCGGCTCTGCGGTCTGGCGGTAGTCGCGCTCCTCGGCCTGATCGTGTATCAACTGATCGTCGGCTCCCACCTCTCGTGGCACGCCTTTGGCTGGAAGTTCTTCGGCCAATCGGACTGGAATCCGGTCGAGGACCAGTACGGCGCGCTGCCATTCGTCTATGGCACGCTCGTTTCGTCGCTGCTTTCCCTGGTGATCGCCGTGCCTTTGTCGGTGGGCGTGGCTGTCTTCATCACGGAGATGAGTCCAGTCAAGTTGCGCGGAATCCTGTCGTTCACCACGGAATTGCTGGCCGCGATTCCAAGCGTCGTTTACGGACTGTGGGCAATCTTCGTGCTGGTGCCCATCCTGCGTGAGTATGTCCAACCCTTTCTCGGCAAAACTCTCGGATGGACAGGCTTGTTCACCGGGCCTCCCTACGGAATCGGGATGCTGGCGGCAGGCGTGATCCTCGCGATCATGATTATCCCCATCATTTCCTCAATTACGCGCGAGGTGCTGACGGTGGTGCCGCAACACCAGCGCGAAGCGGTTCTCGCCCTGGGCGCGACCCGTTGGGAGATGATCCGGCTGGGAGTTCTTCGCAATGCCCGCGCCGGCATCGTAGGCGGCATCATTCTGGGTTTGGGCCGCGCGCTCGGCGAAACCATGGCCGTCACGATGGTGATCGGCAATCGCCCGGAAATCTCCAAGTCGCTGTTTGCGCCGGGATACACGATGGCCAGTGTACTCGCCAACGAGTTTACCGAGGCGACCGGAGACCTCTACTTGTCGGCCTTGATCGAGATCGGTCTGGCATTATTCCTCGTCACAATCGTCGTCAACGCGCTCGCGCGCCTCATGGTGTGGAGCGTAACCCGCGGCCAACCCGCGCGGGGCGTAGTGTAATAGCAAGGTGTAGTAGCAAGGTGTAATAGCAACGTTTAGCAGCATGGAAAACGAGAGGCTGAAAGAAGACGTGGCTGATTCAACCCCGAATTCGGACGCTATTGTCATTCCGCCCATCAGTTGGCGGCGGCGCGCCACGGACCACGTGATGACCGGCCTATCCGTTCTGACGGTAGTGCTGGTGCTTCTGCCGCTCTTTGCCATCTTTGCGTACCTGGTGGTGAAAGGAATCGGCTCCATCAACATCGCCTTCCTGACGCAGACTCCAAAACCGGTTGGCGAACCCGGTGGTGGCATGGCCAACGCTATCGTCGGCTCTGGCGTGATTCTTGCGATCGCCAGCCTCATGGGTGTGCCGCTGGGCATCGGAGCGGGAATTTTCCTCTCTGAATATGGCCGCAACCGCTGGGGCGACGCGCTCCGCTTTATCTCCGACGTGTTGAACGGCGTGCCTTCGATCGTGATCGGCATCGTGGCCTATGGACTAGTGGTGTTACGCCAGAAGCATTTTTCCGCGCTTGCGGGCGGCGTCGCCCTGGCTATCATGATGGTACCCACCATCGCGCGCACCACCGAGCAGATGCTCTTGCTGGTTCCTCAGGCCATTCGCGAAGCGGCCTACGGTTTGGGTGTTTCACGGTGGCGCACCACGATTTCGATTACGCTGCGAACGGCGACTTCAGGAGTGATTACCGGCGTGATGCTCGCGTTTGCCCGCGTGGCCGGAGAGACTGCACCCCTCCTCTTCACGGCGTTCGGTAATCAATTCTGGAACTGGAGAACGGATCAGCCGACTGCGGCGTTGTCGCTGCAAATTTTCACCTATGCGATCTCGCCCTTCGACGAGTGGCACAAACAGGCCTGGGCGGGAGCGCTGGTTCTAATCGTACTCATCGTCAGCGCAGTAGCGGCCGTTCGTATCGTGGTGCGACACGGCACATTTGCAGGAGCTTAACGAATCATGGGAGTCGGGTAAGACGCAGGCGCTGTTCGACATCAACATCAACGTGCTGGCCGACCGTGCGACGGCGCTCATCGGCCCTTCCGGCTGCGGCAAATCGACGTTCATCCGCTGCCTGAACCGCATGCACGAAACCATTCCCGAAGCGCGGGTCGAAGGCACGGTGCGCATCGGAGAATTCAGCGTTTATAACGGAACCTCTGCCACCCAGCTGCGCCGCCGCGTAGGCATGGTCTTCCAGAAGCCGAACCCGTTCCCGACCATGTCCATTTATGACAACGTGGCCGCCGGGTTGAAATTAAATGGCTTTCGCAACCGCAAGAAGCTGGACGAGATTGTAGAGAAGTCCCTGCGCAATTCCGCTCTGTTCGACGAAGTCAAGGATTCGCTGCACAAAAAGTCCGGAGCCAGCCTGTCTGGCGGCCAGCAGCAGCGGCTCTGCATCGCGCGCGCCCTGGCCGTTCAGCCTGAAGTATTGTTGATGGACGAGCCCTGCTCCGCGCTCGATCCCATCTCCACCGGCAAGATTGAAGAGCTGATTTTTCAATTAAAAGAGCAATACACAATCGTAATTGTGACGCATAATATGCAACAGGCCGCCCGGGTCGCCGAATTCACCGGCTTCTTCCTGCTCGGCAAGATGATCGAGTTCGACAAAACAGAAAAAGTATTCACGAATCCATCCGACAAACGGACGGAAGACTACGTTACGGGCAGATTCGGTTAAAGGGGTTTCCGATTAATGCGCACGCGCTTTCAACAACAGATGGAAGAACTCCGTGAGAAACTGCTCCGCATGGGCGGTCTCGCGGAGTTGGCCGTGGACCGCGCCACCCAGGCCTACACCGAACGCGATATCACCCGCTGCCAGTTGGTCCTCGAAAACGAAAGCCTCATCAACGCCGCCGAACGCGAGATCGATGAAATGGCTTTCGACGTTCTCGCGACCCAGCAGCCCGCGGCCGTCGACCTGCGCTTCATCCTCGCGGTTACCAAGATCAACGCCGACCTCGAGCGCGTCGGCGACCAGGCCGTCAACATCGCGGAACGCGTCATGGACCTGATTGAACTGCCGGCCGTGGAACTGCCGGTGGATATCGCCCGCATGGCGACCGCCGTCAGCGCGATGGTTCGCCGCGCCCTGGAATCGTTCGTCGAGGGCAAAGCCGAGCTCGCCCAGGCCGTCCTAGAAATGGATCACGTCGTCGACCGCATGCGCGACGAGGCTTTCATCGTGCTCGTGCGCACCATGAACGAACATCCGGAAAAAACCCAGCAGGCTCTGGACGCGCTGCTCGTCGCGCGAAACCTGGAACGCGTCGCCGACCACGCCACCAATATTTCCGAAGACGTAATCTTCTGGGTCCTCGGAGCCGACGTCCGTCATCACGCGCAAGCCGCCGCCGCGAATCCCCAGCCCGAAAAAACCGGAACCTGACAGGTTGCGGGAAAACTCTGATTCCGGCCGGTTTGGGGAAGGGCACGAGTTCCAGAGGTTGCGGAAAAACTCGCCTGTGCGCCTGTTTTTGGGTGGCGCAGCGCTTTAAGCGCTGCGGTAAGCGCTTCGTTTTGATCGCCGCCTTCAGGCGCTGAGGTCGCACTCTCAGCCCCGAAGTCATCCTGAGCGGAGCGGGGTAAGCGAAGCGCGCCTCGCGCAGTCGAAGGATCCCTACCCACCCGCAAAACTAGCCCACTCAATCCGGCAACATCATCCTGCGATACACTGTTCGCGGAAGCGTGGGATTCTTACATGCTTGGTTGCCAGACAAGGCGAGTCATCCGAGCCCGCCAACTCCACAAATTAAGCAAGAAGTCATCCTGAGCGCAGCGAGAGCCTCACGAAGTGAGGCCCTCGCGAAGTCGAAGGACCCCTATTCCCGCAACCGCCCTGAAAACTTGGGGGGTTCCTTGTTAGCCCCCGGTTGTACGAACCCGAAAACCGTTCCGCAATCCGCTAACATCATCCTGCGATACACTGTTCGCGGAAGCGTGGGGTTTTCCAAGCCTGTTTGCCACACGAGCGCCGCGCCCAAAAAGGGGGCGAACCTGAGACACTGCCCCACACTG
>JBEKOW010000118.1:0-12411 GCA_049521375.1 Terriglobales bacterium | reverse complement strand
GAGACAATGTACTGTGCCCTGGCGGGGAGGATCGTGGCAATCTCCTGTTGCGACTTCTCGATACGATCGGGGGTCTGCGGGTGCGAGGCGAACGCCTTGGCAAGGGTGCCAGGTTTCTTCTTCTCCTTCGCCTGAATCTTCTCGAAGAAACTGATGAAAGCCTGCGGATCGTAGCCCGTCTTGTACATATATTGCAAGCCAAGATAATCAGCTTCCGCTTCGAAATTACGCTGGAACTTCATGAAAGTCAGCGGCAGTCCCAGGCCGGCTCCCTCATACACAGCATATCCGATGCCGCCTCCTACGAAAATCAGCGGCAGCGTGCCAATCTGGGCCCAATTCGCCCGTGTCATCTGGCGCATCTGGTGGCGGGCGCACACGTGGGCAATCTCATGCGCCATGACTCCGGCGAGTTCCGCCTCTTCGTCGGCTGCCAGGATCAACCCGGAATTCACATAGAAAAACCCGCCCGGCAGGGCGAACGCGTTGATTTCATCGGAGTCAATGACCTTGATAGTGAAGGGCACCTGCGCATCCGAATTGCGCACCAGATTCTGGCCGATGCGGTTCACGTATTCTGTAACCACCGGGTCGGTGATCATCTTCACGCTGTTATCGACCTGCATTGAATACTGCTTGCCGATTCTGATCTCGGTTTCCAGCGAGTACCAGTCGCCCAAGCCCCGCCCACCGACCTTGCGGTTTCCGATGGCATCCACGTCGTCCTCGCCGCCCGTGTGCTTGACTTTGCTCTCGTCCGGCTCCTGAACCACAGGAGGAGGAGCCTGCGTCGGCGTGTCGGTTGCATTGCTATTCGAATCGGGGGAAGGGGGCGCCGTAGTGTCAGGTGGCGGAGCGGGCACAGGCGTACCAGTCGCTGGGGTGGACGACGTCTGGCCCTGACTCTGATCTTTAGTCCCCGAATCTTTGGCGGCCTCGGTTGAAGGAGTAGAGGCGGCTTGAGTCGGAGCGCTTGTAGTCGGCGAGTTTTGCCCTTGCGCCGGTGTGAAGGCGGCCACGAGCGCCAGTAAACTCAAGGGAATGAGCGTTTTATCGAACGACATTTGAACACCCCGCAGGAACCCGGTCGGTTGAAGTTATTATACGCCCGATTGCCAGTCGGGTTGGGCAAAACTCCCCACCTACTTGGACGCCGACATGCCGCGTAGAGTTACTCGTTATTTTGCTCCCCAGGTTGCTTAGTGGTCTCGCGTTGGCTCCTGAGGAGGGATTCTAAACTTCAACCCCACCCTCTCCGCTTCATCACTTCATCGGAGCATCGGAATTGAAAGCGTCCGAGACTGCCTTCCAGCTACCATCCGCTTGCTTGGTATAGACGGTCAGAAATTTTCCCTTGTCCGTCTCCGGCTTCTTCGTCTTCGGGTTAGTCATGGTCATCGAGTACGTGCCCTGCGAATAAACCATGTCTCCACCCTTTGAAGCCATGGTCCGAGTCGACTGAAAGCTGAGGGCGAAATTGGGGTCCGCAAAGTATGGGGCCATCGCCGCCTGAATGGCAGCCTTCCCATTCAGCGTCGGAGCGCCCGGGTAAAGCCCGGAGCCATCCTCGGCAAAATAGCTGGCCCATTTGGCCGCGTCTTTCGAATTGGCATCTTTCATCCATGCCGCTTCGATATCCTTGACTGCCTGCACGTCGGCGGCGCGAGTGTCGGGGGGCGGGGTGGGCGCCGGCGCGGGACTATTTGCGCAGGCGACAGCCATTACAGCGAGCACAAGGCATAGTATTAACGACGTGTAACGCAGCATATCTCTCTCCTGGTGGGGGTTAAGCCCGCGCCAGTATACTCTTCGACGACCGCCCAGACGCAACCCCTGGACGACGAATCGCACTAACCCCTAAATTCGGGAGGGTACATGGCTCACAAAGTACTTGTCATCGATGTGGGAGGAACGCACGTGAAGATTCTCGCGACTGGCCAGAAGACCGAGCGCAAGGTCGACTCTGGCAAAAAGATGACGGCAAGGCGTATGTGTGCGTGGGTTAAAAAGGCCGCCAGCGACTGGGAATACGATGTGGTCGCCATGGGTTATCCCGGCCCGGTCATCCACGGACGCCCGGTTCGTGAGCCCTACAATCTGGGCAAAGGCTGGGTGGCGTTCGATTACGCGAAGGCTCTGGGGCGTCCCGTAAAAATCGTCAACGATGCCGCCATGCAGGCGATCGGCTCTTATGAGGGCGGACGGATGCTTTTTCTCGGACTCGGCACCGGTCTCGGTTCGACCATGGTCGTTGATGACGTCGTTGAACCGATGGAACTCGCGCACCTTCCCTATAAACATGGGAAAACCTACGAGGACTACCTGGGCATACGCGGTCTGAAGCGGTTGGGCCTAAAGAAATGGCGCAAGTACGTGACGCGTGTGGTGGAAGAACTTTGCGCCGCGCTGAATGCCGATTACGTCGTACTCGGCGGAGGCAACGCCGCGAAGGTCGAAGATCTCCCTCCTAAGACACGGCGAGGCAAGAACGAGAACGCTTTTCTAGGAGGCCTTCGGCTGTGGTCCACCAAGGATAGAAAAAAACGCATCAAGGCCGACTAGAAAGCAGGACACGTCAGGTTCATACGAGCGATGGGTTTCCCTCGCCTGTACGAGGGAAGCCACAGGCTCCGGAACCTCTGCCATGAGTCGGTCACCCCGAATCACGCTGAGCACTCCGCACAATCCTATCTTCAATCCCCGCTTGCGCTACAATCCGCTCATACCATAGCGAGAAGTTCATGGAGGAACTTATGCCGGATCTTGGGTTTCCTGTCGTCGTCATAGCCATCATCATTTTCGTTATCTACCTCCTGAGTTCGATCAAGATTCTCGCCGAGTATGAACGTGGCGTGATCTTCCGTCTCGGTCGCCTGCTTGGGACAGCCAAAGGACCTGGCGTCATCCTGGTGTTCGCCCCGATCGACCGCATCGTTCGTGTCTCGCTTCGGCAAGAAGCGCTGGAAGTTCCTCCGCAAGACATCATTACGCGCGACAACGTCACCTTGAAGGTGAATGCCGTCATCTTCTTGCGCGTCATCGACCCGAATAAAGCGGTTGTCGAAGTCTCCAACTATGTGTACCAGACCTCGCAATTTGCTCAGACCACGCTGCGCTCCGTGCTGGGCGAACAGGAACTGGACGAATTGCTCGCGCACCGCGACAAAATCAATTTGCGTCTGCAAAGCATTCTCGATACGCATACCGCGCCTTGGGGCGTAAAGGTCGCGAACGTGGAAGTGAAGCAGGTCGATATGCCTGAGTCTATGTTGCGTGCCATGGCCAAACAGGCCGAAGCGGAGCGGGAAAAGCGGTCGAAAATCATCCACGCCGAAGGCGAGTTCTCCGCTGCCCAGCGGCTGGTAGATGCAGCCCACCTGTTATCGACCGAACCAGCCAGCATCCAATTACGCTACCTGCAGACGCTGACAGAAATCGGCGTCGAAAAAAATACCACGGTCGTCTTCCCCGTCCCCATTGATTTCTATTCCGGCATGCAAAACCTGCTCGCGGGCGCGAAGGCCGCCGTCGCGCCGACAAAGGGGTAAAGGGATTTTCCAATGCCGACTGCTAAAAACGACACGGAGATCACACTTGGCACTGGCCGAATGCTGATTCTTTTTTTCACCCTTGTGCTGGTATGTGCCGTATTTTTTTCGATTGGATTCTCGCTCGGCAGAAAAACTACCATGGTCGTCGCGAGCGGATTGGGAACTTCCTCGACTGCATCGCCATCCGCCGTCGTACGCCCTCCGGCCGGGAAGCAGAATTCTTCGCCAACGCAACCGTCCACGGATTTCAGCTTTTACAAGTCGGTAGGGGCGAAGAACGCCGACACCGAACTCTCCCCGCGGGAGTCTGCCGCGCAAACATCAAGCGCGGGCACCGAAGCGCCGAGAAACCTCTTGCCCGTCTCTTCTTCAACCACGGTGGGCGGAGGCTATTTTGTCCAGGTGGCTGCGGTCAGCCGCAAGGAGGACGCGGACGCTTTAGTCGAGGCTCTGAAGAAAAAACAGTATCCGGCTTTTACCGCCAATAACCCGTCCGCCGACAAGTTTTATCACGTGCAGGTCGGACCATATGCGGAACTGAAAGAGGCCGAGAGCATGCGCGGCCGGTTGATCGCCGACGGTTATAACCCGATCGTGAAGAAATGAACGGCCAAGCAAGAAGCCCTAGTTCCCGCAACACAGTTGACTCGCCGTACCAGGTTTGTATTTCGTAGCTTGGTTATGGCTCATCCTTCCCCCAATTTGGATAGCTTCCTCCATGCGATTGCGGACCCCGCTCGCCGGCGCATTCTCCGCGCACTCAAGGAGAAGGGCGGGTGCTCGATCGGAAAAGAAACCGGACTTTGTGCCGCTGACATTGAGCAACGGGTCAAACTCGCGCAGCCCACAGTCTCCCACCACATGCGAATCCTCGAGAAAGCCGGGATCGTGGAATCCACTCGCGAGGGTCATTGGCGCTGGTATCGACGAAACGAGAAGTTGATCGCGGAAATGACAAAGGGAATTAAAGAACGACTCTAGCACAACAGGTGACTTCGCGACTCCCCTCATCCGAGGCTATTCCACATCGAACTCCGCAAGGTGATCATCCGGGTTGGGCAATATTAATTTTTCTCCGCGTTTGCGTCTCCAATTGGTTACTTTCGGAATGTGCCAATCGCGCCTAAGATGGTAGATATATATCTTTCGGGCTCATGCCATACGACCGCATTCTCGTAGTCGATGATGAAGAGACAATCCGCGAGATTGTCTCCTCTATGCTTAAGGGCGCTAATTTTCATTCCCGTCAGGCTGCGAGTGGTGTGGAAGCACTTTCGATCCTCGAGTCGGAAGACGAATTCGATCTCGTGCTTTCGGACCTGATGATGGCGGAGATGGACGGGATTGCTCTGTTGGAACACTCCAAAGAACGCTTCCCCGACATGCCATTCGTCATGGTCACGGCCATGAATGACATTTCGGTCGCGCTGCAGGCCTTGCGGAATGGCGCGTATGATTATCTGCTGAAACCGTTCGAGCGGGAACAACTTCTGGCCACGGTCCGCCGGGCACTCGAACATCGGCGACTCAAGCGCGAAAACGACGCCTACCGCACCAATCTGGAAGCCCTCGTCAGCGCCCGCACCCAACAATGGAAAACAGCCCTCGCCAACCTTGAGAAGTCCTATGACATTACTTTGGAGGCGTTGGGCGATGCGCTAGATCTCAAGGACGCCGAGACGGAAGGCCACTCCCGGCGCGTTACTGCCTACACAATTGCGATTGCGCGAAAAATGGGACTGCCCAAAGACCAGATCAGCGTGATCGCACGCGGAGCTTTTCTGCACGACATCGGCAAGATGGCCATTCGCGATGACATCTTACTCAAGCCCGGCAAATTGACCGAGGAAGAGATGGCCGTGATGCGCGAACACGCGTATTCCGGCTATAAGGTGCTGAGCAAAATTCCCTTCCTGACTGAAGCTGCGGAGATTGTTTATTCCCATCAGGAGTTCTACGATGGCAGCGGCTATCCTCGCTCGCTCAAGGGTGACCAGATTCCGCTCGGCGCACGCATTTTCTCCATCGCGGACACTCTTGACGCGATGACTTCCGATCGCCCTTACCGTCCGGCCCAGAGCTATGCCGCGGCCCGCAAGGAAATCCTCCGTTGTTCGGGAACCCAGTTTGACCCGGAGATTGTCAAAGTATTTATCGAAATGCCCGACAACATCTGGGAAGACCTCCGGAAGGACATCAGCGGCGGCAGTGGTCCGCCCCAGCCCTTCGCTGCGAAAGTTTGAGCCCTCTCCGCTCGGGCGCTCAATCCGAACCTATTTCGCCCGCAATTCCCCCCGCTCGCCGCGTTCTATAAACAGGTGTATAGGTGGTATCGCGATTGAGGAGAGATCTGATGAAAACTCCGTTCCTTGTCTGTTGCATCTGGCTTGTTTTGAGCGCCGCTCTCTATGCGCAGGCTCCGTCCGTCACGGCCTTGCCGAACACAGTCTATGTCGGTGCGGACGGAAAATTTGAAACCGCCCCCGACACGGCCCTGATCCAGTTCAACATCTCAGCCCAGGCCGACACTGCAAAAGACGCCTACGATCAGGCTGCCAAACAGGCTGATAACACCCGCCAGGTTCTGCGTGCGAATAGCGTCGATCCGAAATCCGCCCGGATCGGATTCTTTTCCATCAATCCGCAATACGACTGGAAAAGCCAGCAGCACAAAATTATCGGCTACCAGGTCACGACCAGCGTGAGCCTCAAACTCAAGGATTTCTCGAAGATCGGCCCCATCACCCAGCAACTCGCCGACGCCAGCGTCGGTGAAAGCCAGTCGCTCAGCTATATTCTGGACTCCACCGAGGAAGCGAAGGGGAAAGCAGTCGCGGATGCCTACCGCCGCGCCCGAGATTCCGCGCAGTCCCTGGCGAGCGCCTGCGGACGAACACTCGGCGAACTGTCATACGCCTCGGTCGATACGTCCGAAAACATACGTGTACTCGCGCCGGTCGCCCGACGCGGGGTGATGGCAATGGCGGCGCCGGTCCCCGCTCCCACGGAAGAATTCAGTCCGCAGAATGTAACGGTCAGCGCCCACGTGAATGCGATGTTTGTCTTGAAGTAGCGGCTTTGGGGAAAACTTCCTTGCGCTCGACGGTAGCCAGAGTAAGGTAACGCGGGCCTTGACCGTCAACTACTTTGCAACCGGGTCTTTGATGCGACTCGCGTCCACGGTCACATCCCGTTGGATCTCCATCTCGATCGACGTTCCTGGCTCAAGCCTCACATCGGCCCCCCGCGAAAGCATGGCGATCGCAATGCCCGCGACACCGCCCACTCCAGCACCGATGCCTGCGCCCTTGCCGCCGTCAGTGATCGCGCCGATCACCGCCCCGGTAGTTGCGGCGCCGGCTGCTTCTTTCGCCTTTCGGCCCGCATCGCTGTCCTGCCGGATCGTTCCTTCGGAGTCCTTCATCGACGTTTTCTCCGCCCCCGGCGTGTTCTCTACCGATCCGCCGAGCAATACGGTGTAGCCTGTCGGATAAATCATCGACGTGAAGTGAATCAGCAGTTCGGCGCGGCCTTTGACGTGGCCGCCGCGCTGCACATGCGTGATCTTTCCCTGGATGTATGTTCCCGCGGGTATCACAACGCGCTCATTGACGACGAAAGGAAACGCCGTTTCAGCATAGACCGGGTCTCCCTCTTTAGCCGTCTTAGTCGAGATGGCCTGCTTCAATGAAAGCGGGATCTTTGTGCCACCGGGAATGGTGAGAACCGGCGTGGTCGCTTCATTTGCCAGAGTACTCGACGCCGCGACGGCTTGTCCCAGAGTAATTCCAGAGAGCAGTAACCAGCAGAGAAATTTCATGAACCTACCTCTTCGAGGATGTTGGGAATGCGTTTACATTTTCTGATGCAGGCACCTCACAATAAAGCTGCCCGTGAACGTCAAGCGATTCGAAGTGAGAAAATCCGTTGTTCCTCAGGTGCTGGAAACTTTCAGTCGCCCGTTCGCTGCGAACGACTCGCCAGCAGATTACCCATAAACTGCGATTGCAGTTTCTGTGCGCATCCCTCGCCGCACACGTGCAGAGCACCCTCTTGCACTGCGAGCTTTTCATCCCATGGTGCCAGATGCATCAGGGGAAGATCGTAATCTCCGAAAGAACTCCACATGATCCACCAGCGGTCGCTTCGGCCTTTTAACACACCGCAATTCGGGCCTGCGCAGCGATAAAAAGCAGTCGGAATCAGCAGAATCTCTTCGGACATGACACTTTACCTATGGAGGGAATTGTAGCTTACCTGCGCTCGAACAAAGGCAGGAGTGCAAGCAGGAAAATAGACCTGGAAGGACCTATCGGTACAACAAGTACTTCTCGCGCATCGCAATAAAGTTGCCCAGTCGCTCTTGCCAGTCCTCGACAATTCGTCGCGGATCCTCGCCCGCATCGATCGCATGAAGCACATTCTGGTTTACGAGAAGATCGGACATGCGCTCCAGTTTGAAGTCGCCGGGGTAGAGCTTGTGTAGAGCCGAAGCCAGTTCGATCCCCAGTTCCGTCGCATCGAACAAGTTCCGGTCCAGAACTATGATGTTCACTCCCTGGCAAGGTTCTCCGGCAAAGTTGCTGGCAGACGGCGTGAAGTTAACCGGTATGAACCGCACGCTTTGGATTGCGCGGCCATTCAAATAAGCCGCGAATTCACGGGCTTTGATCCAGGGCGCGCCGACGAGCTCAAATGGCGTGTCGGTGCCGCGGCCGACCGAGACATTGGAGCCTTCAATCATTCCGACACCAGGGTAAAGCGTTGCTCCGACCATGCTGCGCAGGTTGGGGGATGGATTAACCCACGCCAGGCCGGTTGAATCGAACCAGTCGCCCCGCTGCCAGCCCTCCATGGGGACGACTTCCAGGTGGGCTCCGATGTGGCGCTCGGCATTAAACATTTTGGCGAGTTCACCGAGCGTCATGCCTTGACGCACAGGCTCTGGAAAATAATTCGTGAAGTTTTCCCGGCCCTCTTCAGAGACTGGACCTTCTACAAGAGAACCTGTGACCGGATCCGGCCGGTCAAGGAGGATGAGGTCGACTCCCGCTTTCGCGGCGCCCTCCAGGAAGTAACCGACGGTCGTTTCATAGGTATAGAAACGGACACCGGCGTCGGCAAGGTCGATGACAACAGCGTCCAGCCCCTTCAAGACGTCGAGCGGGGGACGGCGGGCGGAGTCCTTGCCGCCATAGACGCTGTAGACAGCGATTCCGGTGGCGGAATCGGTCTCGTTCTTCACGCTGGTGGTGTCGAGCGTGCCACTCACGCCATGTTCCGGGCTAAAAATTGCATCCAGCGAGATTCCCGGCACTTTGGCGAGGACATCGATCGTGCGCCGTCCGTCCGAATCCACTCCCGTCTGGTTGGTCAGCAATCCAATGCTGCGCGGAGCACCGCCTTTCGTGGGATGCAATCCTGCGAAGCGGGTCGCCTCGAGCACGTCGATTCCCGTCTTCACCGTTCCGTTCCGCACCACAACCTTGCGCGCCGCGCTCTGCATTTCGTTGTAGCCGGTGAGCGCAGCCATGCGCATCTTCTCCTCCACGGAGGGTTCGAGCGCGAGCGCTGCCGCGACCGCCGTCGCGACCTTTGTTCGCAGTGCGACCGCTCTTCCCTTCTCGTGTGCCTGAACCACATTCATGTGTACGGCATTGGTTAGCAGCACGATGTAGGTCCGAGTCGTGGGATCAATCCAAAGCGATGTGCCCGTGAAACCGGTATGCCCAAAACTGCCGACGGGCAACAGTTCGCCGCGGTTGGTTGAATACGGAGAATCGATGTCCCAGCCAAACCCGCGCAGCACCGTGCCATTCACCGGCTGTTGGGGAGCCTTCATCTTCGCAATCGTGGCCGGAGTCAGCACGCCACGTCCGCCATCGAGCAGAGCCTGCGCGAACGTCGCGAGATCGTCGGCGGTCGAAAACATGCCCGCGTCCCCGGCGACCCCTCCCATCCGCCGCGCCGTCGGATCATGCACCACGCCATGCAAAAGATGATGATTCTCGTCTTCTTCCGTGGGAGCAATGCGCGGCAACCATGAAGCCGGAGGCAGGAAGCGCGTTTCTTTCATGCCCAGCGGCGCGAAGACATGCAGGGCCGCGTATTGATCGAGCGTCTCGCTGGAGAGTTTCTCCACCAGCGCGCCCAGCACGATGAAGTTAATGTCGCTGTACTCGAAGGCTGATCCCGGAGGCCGCTCGGGCACCATCGCATAGGCCATGCGATACGCGGTTTCGTTGCCTTCCCACTTTTTCGTTAAGTCGAGGTCTTCCGGCAAGCCCGAGTAGTGAGTCAGCAACTGGCGAATAGTAATGTCCTGCTTGCCGTTCTGCGCAAACTCGGGAAGATACTTCGCGACCGGGTCGGCCATCCGGAATTTGCCCTGCTCCCAAAGCTGCATCACAGCAGTGGTTGTTGTCACGACCTTGGTGAGCGATGCGCAGTCAAAGATTGTGTCGATAGTCATCGGCTCGCGCCGAGGCACCAGCGCACGACTGCCGTACGCCTTGCGATACACAATCTGCCCGTCGTGTCCGACGATCAGCACCGCTCCGGGAACCTGTTGCTGAGTTATGGCGTCGTTGATGATGGGATCGACGACAGCCAGCCGGGAGTCCAGCGGCGCTTGGCTGAGCGCCATGGTAGAGCAAACGAGCCAAACGAGGGCTGCGGCTGTGAATTTCACAATTGCTGTGACTCTACACGACCGGCAAGATGGCTCTCAAGCAAGATGAAGAGCATGGCACCTCTTGGTAACTCCAACTGCCAGACCCCCGCTTCTTCACGAAGAGTCTCAGCGTATCTCGGAACGCAACAGCTGGTCCAAGGAGGCGGCTACATGGAAGGAGTGCCCGCGCTACACTGTTGATTGTCCTTGGCTTCGAGCTCTAACTCGCAACCCGGTTTCTCCTTTCTCGCGCGCAGCACCGCCGGGCAAGACGAGCGTTTTCGCCGCGCCTTCGACATCCTTGCTGAGGCTCTCGACGCCAAAGCGTTTCCGGGTTGCTCCGCCGCCGTCACTTTTCGGGGCCAACTTGTCATCGGGACGGCGATGGGTCGATTCACCTACGATGCCGCGTCCCCCGCGGCCACGATGTCCAGTATCTTCGACATCGCCTCCGTAAGCAAGGTTGTCGCTACGACCGCCATGGCGATGATTCTCTATGAGCGCGGTATTCTTGACCTGGAGGCTCCGATCGCTGCGATCGTCCCTGAATTCCTTTCCGATGATCGCAACCGCGCTCATGTCACTGTTCGCATGCTGCTGGCGCACACCTCCGGCCTGCCTGCCTACGAGAAGCTCTTCCTGTACAACACAAATCGTGAAGAGCTGTTGCATGCAGCATTTGTCACAGACCTCGTCTCCGCGCCCGGTACTCGCGCTGAATATAGCGACATCGGCTTCATCATCCTCGGAGTGGCGCTCGAACGCTTGGCCGATGAGCCGCTCGACACATTCTGCCAACGCGAAGTGTTTGGCCCCCTCGCGATGTCCCACACCACGTTTAATCCGGGGCCAGCGATGCGCGAGAGAATTGCGCCCACTGCCGACGACCGCAGCTTCCGGCGCAGGATCATTCAGGGCGAGGTTCAGGATGAAAACGCGAACGTGCTCGGCGGCATCGCTGGTCACGCGGGCCTGTTCTCCACGGCCGGCGATCTTGCCCTATTCGCGCATGCCATGCTCAACGATGGTTATCCGATATTGCGCCCGGAAACTGTCCGGCTTTTCACGCAGCGAGAAGAGATGCCTGCAGGCACATCCCGCGCCCTGGGATGGGACACGCCTTCGAGCCCATCGCAATCGGGAAGGCATTTCGGTCCACGCTCTTTCGGACACCTCGGCTACACGGGAACTTCGCTTTGGATTGATCCCGAACGTCACCTTTCTATTACTTTACTGACAAACCGAACCTGGCCCGACTGCCAGAATCAGGCCATCAAGCGGGTGCGGCCTTTATTTCACGATGCGGTGATTGAGGCCTTGGAAGGCGCCGGTCCGATGGAAGATAAATTGTGAAACGCAAATCACGGCCCTTGGACCTTCAGCGTCTTTCCACCGAGAAAGCAAATCTCGCCTCGGCTGAGCTGGATTGCATGTCATCCCTCGAGATTGTCCGAATTATCAATACTGAGGACGGGAAGATCGCAGCCGCTGTCGCCCGTTCCCTGCCGCGGATCGCGCGAGTCATCGACTGGATCGCGGCCGGGCTGTCGCGAGGCGGGCGTCTTATTTACGTCGGCACCGGTACTAGCGGACGGATCGCGGCTCTCGATGCTGCCGAATGCCCTCCGACCTTCAGCACCGACCCAGAAATGGTGCAGTTCGTCATTGCCGGCGGCCAGAAGGCCCTGGCGCAAGCGACCGAAGCCAGCGAAGATTCGCGCAAGCTCGGCCGGGAAGCGATGGCGAAGAAAAAGCCACGCCAGAACGATGTTGTGGTCGGCGTCGCCGCCAGTGGACGAACGCCGTTCACAATCGCTGCAATCGAATATGCGCGCTCGCACGGCGCGAGGACAGTGGCCGTCGTGTGTAACCCGAGTTCTCCGCTTGAGAAGGCGGCCCACATTGCCATCGTGGCCGCAGTTGGACCCGAAGTCGTCGCGGGCTCAACCCGCATGAAAGCGGGCACAGCACAGAAAATGATTCTAAATATGCTGACTACCGGCGCCATGACTCACCTCGGCTATGTTTACGGCAATCTGATGGTTAATCTCCAATTGACGAACAAGAAGCTGGCCGCAAGGGGAATCACGATTCTGCAAAAAGCTGCGGTACTTGATCGTGCCGCCGCGCAAACTTTTCTAAGAGAAGCGCGCGATAGCGTGCCAGTGGCACTGGTGATGGCCAAAG
>JBEKOW010000117.1:0-12424 GCA_049521375.1 Terriglobales bacterium | reverse complement strand
CCATTTGCGGCATACGGGCTCCATGTATTCGGCGGAGTCTTGTTCTTCCACGCCCCCCAACGCGGACTCACCTTGGTGGCTGCGGGTATGCTGTCATTGCTTGCGCTTGCCATTCGCAACTCATGGGCCATCGCCGTCGATGTCGTCTCTACCCCTCGTGGGCAGCAAAACTCAAAGTAGCCCGCTACGCTTTCCCGACTAGCTGCTTGGTTGCAGACATAAATGCGCCACATTCAATCTCGGCGTCCAGATCAGTTTGGCGCATGGACCAGCTTGGTTGTACACGATTCGTTGGTACTGGAAACATCTTTACAACAGAAACTACGGGGAACCCGGTGTTAATTACCGCAGCCACGGCGGGCACCGAGTTTTTCCGGCGGCAGGAAATCAGGCAGGTCAAGGCGAGCCACGCCAATTCTGTTGTCAGCCATCCCGTAATAGACGTCGAAGCGGTCCGGTGAGCCGATGTCGTCGCGCCGGTCGATGCCGGTGGGAAACACAACGTTCGCGACAGTCCCGTCTCGTTCCTGCGGCAACGTCGGCGATAACACAGGTTCCGCCGAACGATAAAGGATTACTTGCGGCTGCTCTTTCGAGAGCACCATGACTCCGGCCGCGTAAGACAGACGATGCACACCATTGCTGGGCTGCCCAATTTCGCTAACGCCATGGTAAACGACCAGCCAGCCGTGCCTCGAAAGGATCGGTGGAGTGCCGCAGCCGATTTTCAGGCATTCCCAAAGCGATATCGAAGTCGCCAGCCGATGATGAGAAAACTGGTCGACCAGGCCTGGTTCAAATGCTTCCAACGAAATCGGGCGGTATGAAATCCAGATGCTCTCACGATCGAGATCCACCTCGTGCGAGGCGCCGTGGCGTGCCTTTTCCTCCGGAGCGGTTCCAGGAAACAGCGGCCGGTGAAGCAACGCCAACTCCGGTTGCCCAGAGGGATTCGGAATGGCAGTGGGGAATGGGCAGGCGTCCTTGTCGTCCACGTTGTTGAGATCCAAGCCCTCAAACGGAGCAAAAGGGACAAGCCCGAACCGCTTCCAGTGAAAAAGGTCCGTCGAGGATGCCGCAGCGATGCGTGGGCCGCTCGGCGTGCGCGCCGTATAAGTCATGAGGTAGCGCTGCAGCGGTTCGACGAACGTAACACGAGGGTCTTCGCAGCCTCCGCGGCCCTCTATCCCACACTCATAGTCGGTTTCCGGCTCCAGAGCGATGCCGAGACGCTCGACGCCTTCCGGGTCTCCCGCTTCATTGAACCGCACTCGGGCAATGCCGATCCGCGAGTAGTTCCCATGGGCAACCAGCCGCGGAAAGAGGTACAGCTCGCCGTCCGGGCCACGAGCGGCCGCCGGGTTCAGGACGCCTTCGGCCTCCTGCGGATTGCCCGCCTGCGGCTCCATCAACACTCCCAGACGCTGTAACGTAAATTCACTCATGTTTCCTAACCTCATGCTGCCAGATCGCTCACCGCCAGGCACGCGATGATTGTTTGAATCACCCGCTTCGTCTCGTCAGCATCCTTAACAGGAATGCAATCCACTCCTACTTGTTTGGCGGGATAGTCATTCCCTCCCACGTACAATGCATCGCCGATGTAAATCATTTCTTTCAGTGAAACGCTTAACAGGTCGCGGAGCTTCCGGATGCCATACGCTTTATCGATGCCAGGTTTGGTGATATCGATCGATGTCGAGCCTCCGATCCGGACAGAAAAACCAGGAATAAGACCGTCGAGAACCGCTTTGATCTTCTTCCGCTTGCTGATATCGGGGTCCCATTTGTCTTTTTCCTCTGGCGGCGCCTGCTGCCCCAAGGCCGAAAATGTGATCTGGCTTCCCCGATCTTCGATTTGTTCGCCCCACAATTTGTCGGTATTGAAGTCCACGCTGCTGATCGCCTTCTCAAGAGCACTCAGAATTTTGTCTCGTTCCTCCACAGAAAAATCTTCCGAATAAATCTGTTTCCACGCCCCTGCCTCGTATCGGTAGAACTTCGTTCCGCAGGTAGGAAGCAGGGACAGATTTGCAAGGCTTTTGTCATGAGGAAGGTTGGAAAGCAGTTGTTTCTCGAACTGCGGCCAATCGCCTCCGGAGATCACAGCTACTCTGACGATCAAGAGTAGATCATGCAGCAGTCCCGACATCTCGGAGTCGAGAGGCGACTTGCTTCCGGCAAGGGTGCCGTCGAGATCAAACACAATGAGCTTTTTCACTATGCCTCGATGATGAATTCTTGCGATCTTTAATAGAGGTTGCGTCTCGGTGAATCGGACTGTCCGTTTATCGGTTGTAAACTATTCCGGCAGCGCAATTTCCAACAGGTTGACTGCACCGCGGGGCCGAAGAGTACAAGGTCCCAACACCGCCGAAAGGAATAGAACGTCGCCTTTTCCAACCGCGTAAGTGGCCCCTCCCTGTTCAATCTCGCCCCCGCCTTCGATACACACCAGCACCCGCGGTAAACCTATAGCGCCAACAGAAAACGGTGATACTCCACCGGTGCGCCATAACTGGAAGTATTCACAATCAAAAAGCTGCTCGCGCTTCACGGGCGTCGCGGACTCCAGCACGGGCGTTACTCTACCGACCGGACCCTCCGCGAAGTCAATGCACTCCATCGCCTGATTGACTTGTAGTTCTCGCAGCTTGCCTGTCTTCTCATCCACATGACCCCAGTCGTAAAGGCGAAACGTAACGTCGCTGTTCTGTTGAATCTCGAACACCACAACGTCGCCGCCTAGAGAATGGACCACCCCAGCCTCGATGAAGACACTGTCGCCAGGCTTCGGAGTGAAGCCTTCGAGCTGCTGCGCCACCGTTCCGTTCGCAAGCGCCCGCCGCAGATCGGCGTCAGTCGTTCCTGCTTTCAAACCTGCATAGATGCGGCTTTGTGCGCCGGCCTCTAACACAACCCAGGCTTCGGACTTCGCGGTCTCACCCGCGGGCAACAGATTCGTATTCGCTTTCGTTGGATGCACT
This sequence comes from Terriglobales bacterium, assembly GCA_049521375.1. GTDB lineage: Bacteria > Acidobacteriota > Terriglobia > Terriglobales > Acidobacteriaceae > Acidiflorens. The sequence continues at coordinate 9,437 of JBEKOW010000117.1, read as the reverse complement.
TGTACTGAAAGCATTTCCCGCGCATCGAGGAACTTCAACAGCAGCGGAAATCGCTGAAAGCGCTGGGCCAGCTTTCCCAACATTTGCTCCGGAAACTGCTTCAGTAATTGACCGATCGTCTGGCCTTTGAGCGGACCCTCGGCTACCTGGCTTGCGTGGTCATCGCGGTCGGTGAGCAGCCATGCTTCTCCGATAGGTCCTCTCGGCACGGGCTCGGTTACTAAGTCGGCTAAGCGCCGGCCACCCCACAGTCGATATTGATAGATCGGCTCAAATCGCAAGGGATAGAGCAGCGTTCCAGTTAGAGGAGGTGTGTTTTTGCTCGCTTCGATCACCAGCAGGTCTTGGGTTCGCGCCATTTCTGTCTGCATCTGTGCTCATTTCCACATCCGTAAAAACCTAAGGCGCGATGGCAAGTCCTCGTCAGTGAATGGTCGGTCGCCTCCGCGGCACAGCAGCCAATTGATCTCTCTTCGCATAGCACGCCACGCCAGGGCAGCCCAGTCATGATGTGCTCGTCCATGTACAACTTTTTCGCATGTGCTGAGTCGAGCACCCACCTCGGACTCGGCACCAAGCGGCAATCCAACCCTGCTCCATGACAAGGTCAGCATAGTTCTTGCGCAGTCTTCATTCTCTTACGAGGGAAACCATTCAAAGTGTTCCCAATTGCTCAGTCTGCATTCCGCTCTGGGCCTACACTGGGGGTTTCACATGTCCCACTGCCGAATCCGGACTGACTATGGCCCCTGCCTCCGCCGAACAACAATGGAAGCCGAGGGTCAATCCGTGGGTGATTGCGGCAACAGTGGCTCTTGCCGCTTTCATGGAGGTCCTTGACACCTCCGTAGCAAACGTCGCGTTGCCTCACATCTCCGGCAATCTAGGGGCCAGCACCGATCAAGGGACCTGGGTTCTTACCAGCTATCTGGTATCGAACGCCATCGTTCTTCCCATGGGCGCCTGGGCATCCAGCGTTATCGGCCGCAAACGCTTTTTTCTTCTGTGCATTGCCATCTTCACCATCGCCAGTCTCCTTTGTGGCCTTGCCGTCTCGCTTCCCATGCTGCTTCTCAGCCGCGTTATTCAGGGAGCTGGGGGAGGCGGTCTTCAGCCGATGGCACAAGCCATCATGGCGGATTCGTTCGATGAGAAGAAGCGGGGGCAGGCCTTTGCTCTTTATGGTCTGGTTGCGGTACTAGCGCCATCCATCGGTCCAACGCTAGGTGGCTGGATCACCGACAGTTACTCGTGGAGATGGATTTTTTATATTAACATCCCGGTCGGAATTCTTGCCTCCATCCTGGTCACGCGCTTCGTCGAAGATCCGCCCTGGATCAAAGCTGATCGTGCCAATCTAAAAAATCTTGACTTTGTCGGTCTCGGCTTTCTCACGGTTGCAATGGCAGGCATGCAGATCATGCTCGACAAGGGGGAAGAGGACGCTTGGCTCGGCTCGAACTACGTTCGTGTGTTTGCCGCCATGTTTGCTTTCGGTATGATCGGACTCATCTGGCGGGAGTGGCGGGCCAAGAACCCACTCATCAATGTCCGCTTGTTTAAGTTCAAGAATTTCGCCATTTGCACGCTGCTCATGCTTATGGTCGGCGGAATTCTCAACGCCGCTACCGTACTCCAGCCGCAGTTCTCCCAGATGCTTCTCGGCTACACGGCCACAGTCGCGGGAGAAGCACTTACCGGCGGTGGCCTTGCGCTGCTGATTCTCATGCCGTTGGCGGGACTAGCTACTGGCCGGTTTGCTGCCCGCAACCTTGTTGCCGCCGGGTTCGCCGGCTTTGCGGTTGCGTTTTACTACACCTCCACCCACATCACCCTGAATATGAGTTTCGGATTTTCCACCTGGCTTCGCGTCCTTCAAATGGCTCCGATTCCGTTCTGCTTTATCGCGATCACGGCCGCCGCCTATATCGGCCTGCCCAAAGAGGCCACTGACCAAGTCTCGGGCATTATCAACTTTGCCCGCAATGTCGGGGGGAGCGTCCTTATTTCTGTTACCGGGGCGGTTGTCACGAATCGTTCGCTGTTTCATCAAGCCCGTCTAGGGGAGAACATGCAGCCTGGGAATCCGGTGTTTGCGAACCGGCTTGCCGCCCTCACAAACGCATACGGGAGCGTCGGTGGCGGCGCCGAAGCTGGCGCCATGGCACGCGGACAGATTTATAGCCAACTGAATCGACAGGCGTCGGCGATGGGATACCAGGACATTTATCGGATGCTTTTCTGGGCAGCGGTCGGAATGATGTTCTGTGCTTTCCTGCTGAGTAAAAACAAACCCGGCGAGGGAACCCCCGCAGGGTCAGGATGATAAGTGGCAAGACGCGCGTCGGTAAGGGAGATCACAGTTGAAATTGCCATTATTAAAAACCGTCCCGGTGCGGGACGCATTCGTTGCGTTCGCTTTCCACAAAGGTGAATTTATGGTCCAAGGAGCGAGCGAATGAAGCGCTTCACCATTCTCCTTATTCTTTTCGGCATTCTGGCCGCGGTCCTTGTTACGCTTTGCGCTGCCAGCTTCGCCCAAAGCGACTCATCGTCGCTTCCTAGGGCCGAGCAGGTATCCCCTTCCGGCAGGGGGCAGAGTGGCAGCACCGTCCAGGCAGAGCAGTCTTCTAGTGGAAACGGTGGCACTTCCAGCGCCAACACGGTCAACAGCACCATACAAGTCTCGGGCGCTTACCAAGGAAGCACGCCTGATCCAAATGCACCGCCAGGTCCGATTACCCTGGACATTGCGGATGCGATCCGCCGCGGCCTGCGCTTCAACCTAGGCGCCATTAGCGCGAATACGTCGGTGAAACAGTTGCGTGGAGAGCGGCTGGCAGCGCTAAGCAAGATGTTGCCGAACATCTACGGGACGTTGTCTGAGAACGGGGCCAAGATCGATCTCGCGACCCAAGGTCTCAGTCCCGGCACGTTCGGCGGCAGTATTCCACTCCCGACCACAGTAGGTCCCTTCCACTACTACAGCGCGCTTGCCAATCTCAGAGAGGACCTCAGCATGACTTCTCTGCACAACCTGCGTCAATCGCAGGCCTCGGCAGATGCCGCGCAGATGAGCGCCCAGGATGCGCGAGAACTCATCGTTTTAGCCGTCAGCGGAACTTACCTTCGAGTCCTGGCGAGCAAAGCAAATGTCCTGTCACAGGAAGCACAGGTCAAGCAGGCGGGAGCGACCTTCAAGCAATCCGAGCACCAGTACCAGGCGGGCACGAAAGCCTCCATCGACCGGAATAAGAGTTTTGTGGAATATCACACTCAGCAACAGAGGCTTATCTCCTTGCGCGGGGATTTGTTGAAACAGACTATGCAACTAGCCAGGCTCATCGGTCTACCTGTGGACCAAGTATTCACGTTGAGTGAAGACCTGCCCGCGAAGGTGCCTGAGGCTGTCTCGCTTGAAGAAGCACTCAAAGTTGCATACGAGGAGCGCTCCGATCTTAAGGCAGCGCGGCAGCAATTGAAGGCCGCAAGCGAAGCCCACAGAGCCTCGAAGGCGGAGTATCTTCCGTCCCTTGGCGTGACCGGCAATTACGGTGTCGAGGGAATCAACCCGAACAAAGGAGCTTCTGTTTTTCAGGCCGCCGCCACTGTCACCATCCCGATTTTTCAGGGTGGCCGCGTGAAAGCGGATGTCGAACAGGCCGATGCCGCACTCAGCCAGCGACAGGCGGAATATGCCGACGAAAAGGGTGTGGTCGAACTTGACGTACGACAAGCCTATGTCGACTTGCAGGTGGCCACCGAGCAGATCGCGGTCGCGATAGAGAATCGCAAAGTGGCTGCCGAAATTCTCACCCAGTCGCTCGACCGGTTCGCCGCGGGCGTCACGAATTCTGTGGAGGTCGTGCAATCGCAAGAGACCGTCGCTGCAGCGGAGCGGGACTATGTCAGCACTCTCTTGTCTCTCAATCTGGCCCGGATCAGCCTGGCCAGAGCGACTGGACAAGCCGAACAGTTCATCCCCAACATGCTGAAAGGAAATTGACCATGCCTACCGTGACCGACGAAGAAGAGAAAGACCGGAAGCCGCAAGAGGCCGCTGTGCAGAATGGCGAGAAAGCGAAGCCGGAGGAGTCGTCCGGCCGGAAACCGGGTGAATCGCCAAACGGAAAGGGGCAAGGGGACGAGTCGGCCAAGAAAGGCGATTCCGCAGAAAAGGATGACGATAAGAAGGAAAAAGAGAAGCCCGTGGATCCAGCCACTAAGCGGCGACGAATCATCATAGGGGTCGGGGTTGGGATCGTTGTACTGATCGCAGGGATCGCGTGGTGGCTCTACTCCCGCACCTACGAATCGACCGATGACGCGCAAATCAACGGCCACCTCAACGCGATCGCCTCCCGTGTGGCCGGGACGGTGAAGGCGGTTTATGTCGAGAATGACCAGCCGGTAAAGGCCGGCCAAACCCTGGTCGATCTCGATCCAAGCGACTACGAAGTGTTGGTGGCGCAGGCCCGCGCCGGCTATGAGCAAGCTGTCGCTCAGTCCGCCGCCGAAGATCCCAATGTTCCGATCACGGTGACTTCGAACCGGGCCACGGTGGATACGGACGTGGATCAAGTTATCAATGCGGAGGCGGCAATCGCCAGCGCTCAACGCGACTACGACAGCAATGTGGCGAAACTGCGTCAGGCGGAGGCGAACAACCGGAAAGCCCAGTCTGACCTGGTGCGCTACAAGAAATTGGTTGACCAGGGAGAAATCTCTCTATCCGACTATGACCAATACGTTTCGAATGCAGGTGGGGATGAGGCGGCGGTCGAGGCGAGCCGTTACGCAGCCGCGTCTTCGGAGCAGATCGTCGAGGAGAAAAAAGCGTCTCTACACCAACAGCAGACCAAACATTCCGAGGACAAAGCAAATTTGCCCCGTCAGATCACGATTCACAAGGCCACCGTCGATTCCCGCAAAGCCAACGTGGACTCAGCGAAAGCGCAGCTGGATACGGCTCTGCTCAACCTGAGCTACTGCCATATTGTGGCCCCAGTCGACGGGATCGCGAGCCAGCGCAGCGCGGAAATCGGCGGTAGAGTTTCGCAAGGGCAGCAGCTCATCGTGGTAGTTCAGATTGACAATGTTTGGACAACCGCGAACTTTAAGGAAACACAACTCCGAAAAATGCACGTTGGACAGCACGTGACCATCGGAGTGGATTCACTCGATGAGTCATTTGATGGCCAGGTAGAGTTTATGCCAGCCGCCACCGGAGATCGATCCAGCCTGTTCCCGCCCGAAAATGCAACCGGAAATTACGTCAAGATCGTACAAAGGCTGCCCGTGCGAATCCGCTTCAACCCGAATCAGCGCGACCTGGATAAGTTGCGCCCCGGCATGTCCGTCGAGCCCAAGGTTCATCTTGATTAAGGCTCGCCCGGAGCGAAGACTTGATCGCGGCAAAAGGGCGCCTAGGGTACCGGATTCCACTCGTCCGCTACCCCCCTGCGCCGGCAATTCCGCAAATTACTGATAAGGTTGGGGCTCCCGACGGATTTTGACCCCCTGTTGTCCGAGTGTAAATTACTGAAACTACGCAACGCGGATGGCTACCTGAAGCGGTTTCAGTAGGGGACGAAAACGTTTCGTGGATCATAAATGGAGAAAGAACTTTACCCGAGAGGATCCTCCCCGCTTTGACCAGCGTTTTAGCGTGGAAAGTGCAGCGCGATTTCCGAAGGCAAGAATGGCGTATGGCCACCTTTGGTGCCTTGGGCTTCCTAAGGCTGTTTTAGCACTATGTCGCGACAGCTTGTTGCGGTCGTAGTGAGGGTGGCGCGGTGGGCTGTGAATGGGTTCTCCTTAGCCAACGATTGAGCACTTTCCTGAAGATTTCCGCTTGATTGGTGCGTCATTGAGTGGCCAACTTCTTCGTCATGGCTAGGACGTGACGCACGATTTCGTCCGGGCGCTCCTCCGGAACAAAATGTCCGCAATCCGCGATCGAGCCACCGTCCACGTTTTCGGCTACCATTTCGACCATCGTTCGAATCTGAACACCCTGAGCTTTCTCCCCTCCGAGGGCTACTACCGGCACTTGAACCTTTTTCTTGGTTAGTGGAGCCGTCTGTTCGATGGTCGTGAATGACGCCCGATAGACGCCAAGCGCACCGAGCACGCCCTCGCGCCCGGAGAAGGTGCGCAGATACTCGTCTACGGCCGCCGTGTCGATTGCACCAGGGTTCGCATATCTTTCGTAAAACCAGGTAAGGAAGGCGCGCTCATTCCCGACGATAAGTCGCTCGGGAACATCGGGTGCCAGCGGCAGAATCCACCACCACATCGAACCGTTTTTCATCGCCTCGGGAGTGTAGGCGATGATCTTCGTGAGAACTTCGGAGAGCATCACAGGCACTTCGATATACAAGAGACCCGCAACCTCCTCCGGATGGTCGGCCGCCCAGAGAAGAGCCGGAGGCGCGCCCATATCATGCGCTACCAGGGTAAGCGGACGGCCGGTGCCGAAGCCGAGCTCTCGCACTAGCGCGCGGAACTCTTCTGCAAGCGCGCGGGCGTCATAGCCTTCTGTGCCAGCCGGCTTATCGGAGTCTCCATAGCCACGCATATCGGGCACCAGGACCGCGAACCCTGCGCTGGCCAAGGCAGGCATCACTTTGCGCCAGGCGTAACTCGTGCTGAGGAAACCGTGCCAGAGGAGAACAGGCTGGCCCTTTGGGTTGCCGCCAAGGAGGTAGTGTATGCGCACGCCATTGATGCTGGCCGTGTTGCTCGCAAAGCTGGGAATGGTTCCGGTTAGTGTGGGACCCCTCATCGCAAACTCCCCTCGAAGCTCGCTGTTGAGCGGCTAATCAAATCGCCTGCATCGCCGGATTCGCCGACGACTTGTTGCCGCAGGAAGTTGCCTATATCGTCGAGCGCTTCCTTGGCAGCGTGCAGGAGAGCGACGTTGGAGGGGAAGACGTGGATCATGCCCTCCCACGTATGGACCTGGATGGTACCCCCTTTGCTTTCGAAGCGCTCGCCGTAGCGAAGCGAGTCGTCGAGAAGTACTTCATCTTCGCCGACGTGAATTCTAACCGGCGGCAGTCCGGCCAGATCACCATACAAAGGCGACGATAGCGGGTCGTGCGGGTCGTGGGCGCCAAGGTAGAGTCGCGCCGTGGAAGCGAGCGACTCCTTGGTCAGTAGCGGGTCCGCCTCAGCACGCGTTTCCATACTCGCGCCGGAAAGCGCCAGGTCGGTCCAGGGCGACATCAACGCCGCACCGACAGGACTCAACGCGGAACCGTCCCGCGCCTTGGCCACCAACAACGACAGCAGCACAAGGGCGAGGCCAGCCCCGCAAGAGTCACCCGCCAATGCGATTTTTCCAAAACCTTTCTCGACAAGACCCCTATAACAAGCCTGCGCCTCGTCCACAGCCACCGGAAACGGATGCTCGGGCGCCAAACCGTATTCCGGCACGAAGGCGGACACCTTCGCCCGCGACGCGACCTGTCCGACGAAATGTTGATATGCACGCGCCGAGCCCACGACATACGCGCCACCATGGAAATAGAGAATGGCCGCACCGGCAACGGCGTGGTCCGGCCGGCACCACCGTCCAGCTACGCCACCCACCTCCGCTTCCTCGTAAGTCACACCGTCGGCCGCCGGCGTCTTCTCCATTAACTCATCAAACGGCTCGCGCGCCGACGGCCCGGTTATGCTCCCCTTCATGGATGCAACCATCAAGCGCATGGCTGCCATAGCGACGCGATCCCGGAGATGTATTGGGTGATGAATTGTGCTCGTTCTGACTGCACCCTCGGGAATAGTCGAATTTCTTGTAATCATTTGTCCTCCGGCTGGAACTTAGAAATCGGCGGCACATAGCTGCTGCCTCTAGTCGGCTCGCTGCATCATCTGCTCCTTCGGCCAAGTTCGCGTCTGCTTTTCAGATTGCACGCAGCGGAAGGCTAATGTTGTCGACAGTGGTTCCCGATTGACGCTTCGTCTGCTACGCCTCTTTAAGTAGTTCGGTTCGGTACTTGGGTGCGAGCGCCTTCGCTTTCTCAATGAATGCGGCCTGCTCTTTTTCGCCTAGCTTCGGCGGGGGCGTTGTACGCGTGGCGACCGGTACCCCAACCTCCATGAAGAATCTCTCCTGCCCCGCAGGAGAGCAGATACAGAGCATGCGTACCGGCGCGGTGGAAGTGTTGTGAAACTGATGCGGAGCGTTGGCAGGAATGTTCAGCGTGTCGCCGGCGCGCACGGTCGACTTCTTGCCGCGGAAGGTCGCTTCCATCTCGCCTTCGAGCAGGATAAAGGTCTCCTCGAAGTCATGCCGGTGCGGGGCTGGGCCGCCTCCCGGCGGGATGTGCATATCAATTATGCAGAAGCGTCCATCGGTCTGATCGCCCGTCACGGTGATGGTGTAGGTGTCTCCGACCAGACCGATGTGAGGGAGGTTGTCGGTTTGCACCAGCGTGAGATTGCGTTTGAGGTTGTCCGCCGGGATCGTTGGTAGAGCAATTGGTCGAGCGGTTGACATGTCGTTTCTCCTTTCCCTTGTGTACTCAGTCGAGCTAGAGTTACGCGGCGAGGCTGGGATAGTCGGTATAGCCTTTCGGACCGACGCCATAGAAGGTCGACGGATCGAGCTTGTTGAGCGAAGCATCGCGCCTGAACCGATCCGGCAGGTCCGGGTTGGCGATGAACATGGTACCGAAGGCGACGAGGTCGGCATCGCCGCTCGCCAGCACCGCCTGACCCTTCGCTTTGTCGAACCCGGTGTTGACCATGAGCGGTCCGGAAAAGAGCGGGCGGAAGGTCTTCGCCACGTGCTCGATCTGGATCGTCCCGGACTTCAAGTCTTTTGCGTTAGGCTCAAGCAAACAGATGTAGCCCACTCGCTTGGCGCTAAGCTCGCCGATCACGTAACTGAAGGTGGTTAATGCATCGCTGTCATGCATGCCATAGAGGAGGCTTGAAGGAGACAGGCGCACCCCCACACGTTCCGGGGACCAAGCGGCGATCATGGCATCGACCGTCTCCAGCATGAAGCGGGCGCGATGTGCCACCGCGCCGCCATAGGCGTCAGTCCGTTGATTGCTGCCGTCCTCTAGGAATTGGTCCTGCAGATACCCGTTCGCCCCGTGCAGTTCGACGCCGTCGAACCCCGCTTCGCGGGCGTTACGCGTCGCCTGCGCAAAGGTCTCGACAATCGGCGCAATCTCCTCGATGCCAAGGGCACGCGGCGTCGGAAAATCGACGCGGCCAGACGGCAGGAAGAAGTCTCCTGTGGCGGGGATTGCAGACGGCGCTACGGGCAACTCGCCGCCGCGCATGGCGGGGTGCGCCACGCGCCCGCAGTGCCAGATCTGATTGTAGATGTGTCCGCCAGCCGCGTGCACTGCGTCAGTGACCTTGCGCCACGCGGCGATCTGATCGGGCCGATGAATCCCCGGCGCGCGAATAAT
>JBEKOW010000116.1:0-12573 GCA_049521375.1 Terriglobales bacterium | reverse complement strand
TGCAGCGTAACCAGCGCATACCGTTCCGGCAGCCCATCGCGTCTCTGCGCGCGCGCCACGGGCAAAAGCTTCACCAGCGAGTCGATCATCACATTCCCGACCCGAAAAATCTTCTCCGCCGGAATGCCCTCCCGCTGCAGATTACTGTCGCCATCTTCGGAGGGCGTGAACAAAACCTCCGCCAGTTGATCGGTGACCAGCCGGTTGATCTCTTCGGGCATCGTGCGATCGAACGATCGCAGCCCGGCCTCGACGTGCCCAAGCCGCACCCCAAGCTTCGCGCACACCAGCGCGGCCGCCGCCGTGGAGTTGACGTCGCCATACACCAGCACGATGTCAGGCTTGGCCTCCTGCAGAACAGGCTCGAGCCTCATCATGATCTCGGCTGTCTGCCAGGTGTGTGATCCGGAGCCCACCGCCAGATTCACATCCGGAGCCGGAATGCCCAACTGCTCGAAGAACACGTCCGACATATTGGCGTCGTAGTGCTGGCCGGTGTGCACCAGCATCTGCGCGACATGCTCATGGGCCCGCAACGCGCTAAGCACGGGCGCGACCTTCATGAAATTCGGACGCGCGCCCACCACGTGCAACACCTTCACAGCCTTCTCCAATCCGTACTTATGATGAAGCGATACTCCCCAAGCCACGCTAAGTATAGTTTTTACACCTTCACGTAAAGTGCCGGCCTCGTGATGCCCCGTCCGCCGACCATGTCGATCTACAACAGCAACAAATTCTTCTGCAGTTTCGCGTACCCCCGCCCCTGCGCCCAAAGATCCAGCGCCACCGACGCCATCTCATCCACCATCGGCTCGCCCAGCGCGCTCCTGGTCAGGTCCACCGTCTTGATGTAGGTCTTGCAACTCTCGCAAGCTTCCACGCGCACGTGCTGCAACTCCTCGGCCGTATAAACCGGCAGCTTTACCGGATCTTCCTCCCCGCATCCCGCGCATACGATCCGCCGGAACTCCCATTCCGCCAGGCAAAACGAACAGATCAGCGACCGCTGCGATCCTTCTCCCAGCGGACGCAGCACTCCCAGCCCTGGCTTCCGTTTGCAGAACGGACACACAAACGCCGTGGGGCCGTGCCATTCCAGCTTCGCTTTTTCCCGCACGCTCGCCGCGTAAGGCTGCAGGAACGCCCGCGCAAAAAAGTCCTCCGGCCCTTCCGCCAGCCCGCTTCCATTGATCTCGCGGAAAGCGATCTCCCAGAAACCCTGCAGCAATTCAAACTGCGACGCCTCACCTTGTCTCGCTAACTCGCGTGCGGCCTCGCCCAGCGCCTTCGGGCCGCTTCGTTCCACCACCGAGAGAAAAGCGGCAAAGCTCCCGCCCAGTTCGCGCTCCAGGGGCAACCCAAACGGATTCCCATCCGCCGCGCCTTTCATCGCTTCCGCCGGCCGCATCTGCCGGTAGAGCTTTTCCTGGAAGCGCACAATCTCCGCGTAGAACCGCAAAATCTGCGCCGCTCCCGCATATTTCGCGGCCAGTTCGTCCGCCCGGTCGATTCTTCGCCGCCACTCGTTCGCGCTCATTCCCGATCGTCCGCCAGTCCGTCCATAACATATCCGCTTCTACCGCATTTCTCCAATTGACGACGCGGGCCAAACCGGAATATAGTGTCCCGCATTGTATAAGCTGGATGCGTGGGCATCCGTCGACGTTCACCTCCGTATCCCCGCAATCGCACCACGGAGGCCGTATCGTGGAGTTCTCTCGCAGAACGTTTATCAAGGGCACCGTGCTTGGCGGAACTGCCTTCTCCGCCCTCGGATTCGATCTCACCCCGTTGCACGCCCAGACTCAGGGCCTCAAGATTTCCCGCGCCAGCGAAACCCGCAGCACTTGTCCTTATTGCGCGGTGAGCTGCGGCATCATCATTTACACGCTTGGCGATAAGGCCAAAAACGCGATCCCGCAGGTCGTACACGTCGAGGGCGATCCCGACCATCCCATCAATCGCGGCACGCTCTGTCCCAAGGGATCGTCGCTCGAACAGGATATCCTCAACGAGCGCCGCATCCTCAAGCCGCAGGTCCGCCGTCCCGGCGCAACCGACTGGGAAGACATTTCCTGGGATCAGGCCTACAGCGAGCTTGCCCGCTGGGTGAAGAAAACGCGCGACGAAAGTTTCATTGAACAGGACGCCAACGGCCACACCGTCAACCGCTGCGAAGGCATCGCTTTCACCGGCGGTTGTACCGACACCAACGAATTTAATTATCTCGCCGTCAAAAGTATGCGCAGCCTGGGGGTCTGCTACCTGGAAAACCAGGCACGCGTTTGACACGGCCCAACGGTCTCCAGTTTGGGGCCCACCTTCGGACGCGGCGCAATGACCAACGGCTGGATCGACATCAAGAACACCGACATGATGTTGATCATGGGAGGCAATCCGGCCGAAAACCACCCCTGTGGCTTCAAATGGGCAGTCGAAGCCAAGATCCACCGCAATGCCAAAACCATCGTGGTCGATCCCCGCCTCACGCGCACCGCCGCCAACGCCGACCTGTACGTACAGATTCGCGCCGGCTCGGACATCGCGTTCCTCGGCGGCGTAATCCGCTACGCCATCGAAAATAACCGTATCGCGAAGGATTACCTCGTCAACTACACCAACGCCGCCTTCATCATCAAAGACGGATTCAAGCTTCCCGAAGACGGCCTGTTCTCCGGATTCGATCCCGCCAAGCAGAGCTACGACAAATCCAGCTGGAACTACGAAGAAGGCGGCGACCTGACCGGCAAGCCCGTCGCGCCCACGCCTCCCAATCAAAAAGCGGCAACCAGTCACGCGGCGCCCGACTCGCAGAAGAGCGAAGGCCACGGCTATCAGGGAGCAACTCCCGCCGGAGCCAAAGCCGGCGGCACCACTGCAGCAGCGCCATCGCTCCCCGGTCGCATCGCCTACGACACTTCCCTGCAGCATCCGCGGTGCGTCTATCAACTTCTGAAGCAGCAGTACGAACGCTATACGCCGGAAATCGTCGAGCGCATCACGGGCATTCCCAAGGATCAGTTCCTCAAAGCCGCTGACATGTACACCTCCGTCCGCAAAGATGGCGACATGAAGAAAGTGTCCACCATCATTTACGCGGTCGGCTGGACCCAGCACAGCTTTGGCACCCAAATCATCCGCACCGCAGCCATGCTGCAGTTGCTCATGGGCAACGTCGGCCGCGCGGGCGGAGGCGTCAACGCCCTCCGCGGACACTCCAACATTCAGGGCGCGACCGACATGGCCGGAATCTTCGATATCCTCCCCGGCTATCTGAAGATGCCCAACCCCGCCGACACCGACCTCGCGACTTATCTCAAGCGCACCACCCCCACCGTAGCCAAGCCCGATGCCTGGGATTCCTTCAACTACTGGTCGAACACGCCCAAGTTCATGGTGTCGTTCCTCAAAGCGCTCTATGGCCCGGCGGCCACGAAAGAGAACGATTTCGCTTTCAATTATCTGCCCAAGATCGATCGCAATCATTCCTGGGTCAACATCTGGAATGACATGTACGAAGGCAAAATTAAAGGTCTCTTCGCCTTCGGCATGAACGGAGTCATGATCGGCCCCGATTCGAACAAGAATATCGATGCCCTCAAGAAAGCCGACTGGCTGGCCGTTTGCGAAATCTATCCTGACGAGACCAGCGAATTCTGGCGCGCTCCCGGCATCACCGCCGACGAGCAGAAAAAGATCAACACCACCGTCTACCGTCTGCCGGGCGCCGGCTTCGCCGAAAAGGATGGCACCTTCGTCAACTCCGCGCGCTGGCTGCAGTGGAAAAACGTCGCCGTTCCACCGCCCGGCCAGGCGCGTCTCGACCAGGAAATCCTCGCCACCATCTTCCTGAAAACGCGCGAACTCTACAAAAAGGAAGGCGGCAAGTTCCCAGATCCCATCCTCAACGCGTCGTTCGCCTACACGAATCCGTACAACCCGTCGCTTTCCGAGGTCGCGAAAGAGATCAACGGCAAAGCCCTCGCCGAACTCACCGACCCTAAAACCAACATAACCCTCAAGGCCGGACAGCAACTCCCCGGCTTCGCCTGGCTCAAAGACGACGGCACCACTTCCAGCGGCAACTGGCTCTATTGCGGGTCCTGGACCGAAGCCGGAGCCATGATGCAGCGCCGCGGCACCGAAGATCCCTCCGGTCTCGGCATCTATCCCAACTGGGGATGGTCGTGGCCCGCTAACCGCCGCGTCCTCTACAATCGCGCCTCCTGCGATCTGGACGGCAAGCCCTTCGATCCTTCCCGCCGCCAGGTCTGGTGGGATGAAGCCAAACAAACCTGGGTCGGCAACGATGTCCCCGACTTCAAGCCCGACTCCGCGCCCAAGGATCACATGGGTCCGTTCATCATGAACCCCGAAGGCATCGGCCGTTTATTCGTTCCCCTGGGAGCGATGAACGACGGACCCTTCCCGGAATTCTACGAGCCCATCGAAAGCCCGATCGCCAATATCCTGCATCCCAACCAGTCCAACAACCCGGTCGTCAAACGCTACAAGACCGCTATGGACAAGTACGCGAAGACCGCAGACACCGAGTTCAACATCGTCTGCACGACGTATCGCCTCACCGAGCACTATCACTACTGGACCAAGAACAATCCCATGAACGTCGAGCTTGTGCCCGAGCCCTTCGTCGAAGTTCCCTTCGAACTGGCCGAGCGCATGGGCATTCGCGGAGGCGAGAAGGTCAAGGTAACAAGCGCGCGCGCCGACTACATCGCAAAAGCCATGGTAACGCGCCGCATCCGCCCAATGAAGATCGACGGCAAAGAGACTTTCCAGATAGGAATTCCGATCCACTGGGGCTTCCGAGGCATAGCCGAAGACGAAGGCAAGACCGCCAAAACGTTGGCCAACCAGTTAACGCCAACGGTAATCGATCCCAATGCATACACGCCAGAATTCAAAGGCTTCCTGGTGAAGCTGGAAAAAGCGTAGTGAAAAGTTAGAAGTCAGAATTGAGACGTAAGAAGTAAGAGGCAAGACGTGAGAGTTTGGCAGCCGGAAGTAAGTACTTGGTAGTGAGCTAGTAGCTAGAGGCTAGCAGCTGGCAGCATAAGTCGTAACTCGCGGCTCGCGGCCCAAAGCAAATCCGCGCAGCGTCGAGAGAGAGAAAAAGCAAGGACAACACAATGGCAGACCGCAAGTCGCTGCAAGCCGATCAGATCTCCGGACACACGGGCCCCTCCCAGGGCTACGGCGTGCAGCGCGATCTCGAGGTCTGCAAGCTCATCGATACCACCACCTGCATCGGCTGCAAGGCCTGCGAGGTCGCCTGCGTCGAGTGGAACGACATGCCGTTCCAGCCCACCACCTTCGACAACACCTACCAGACGATGCCCAAGACCAACTGGAATTTCTGGAACCTCATCAAGTTCAATGAGCACCAGAACCCCGACGGCACCATCCAGTGGCTCATGCGCAAGGATCAGTGCATGCACTGCTCAGATCCCGGCTGCCTGGCCGCCTGTCCCGCCGATGGCGCGATCGTCAAATACTCCAACGGCATCGTCGACTTCAACCAGGAAAACTGTATCGGTTGCGAATATTGCGTCTCGGGCTGTCCCTTCGACATTCCCCGCTTCAACCCGATGACGAAAAAAGTTTACAAGTGCACGCTCTGCTCCGATCGCGTAGGCCAGGGCCTGGAACCCGCCTGCATCAAGGCGTGTCCCACCGGCTGCCTGAAATTCGGCAGCAAAGAGGACATGAGCTACATCGCCAACGAGCGCGCCAAACAGCTCAAAGACAATTTCGGATTCCAGAATGCCGGCGTCTACGATCCTTCTTCCGTCGGCGGCACGCACGTCATCTACGTGCTCCACGACGCCACCGATCCCGAGCGCTACGGCGGTCTGCCGAAAAATCCCACTATCCCGTGGAGCTACACGGTCTGGAAGTGGCTCTTCAAGCCCGTCCTCGGAACCTTCGCGCTCTTCGGCCTCCTCGGCGTGCTCGCGCATCACGTAACCAACGGCCCGCGCCGCGCGCAACCCGAGCCGCCTGAAAAGAGAGTCGACCATGTCTAGCAGGCTGGATCGAAAATACTGTGCTCCAACTCATTTTCGCGAGTTCCAGCGGGCCGAAGGCCCTGGACGACATCTGAAAAACCCGGCGCGGGTGCCGAAAATCCCGGTCAGGCTACTGAAAATCCCGGCCTGCATTAGCTTTTGGGTGGCGCAGCGCTTTCAGCGCTGCGATAGCTGGCTTGTTATAAGTGGTGGCTTTAGCCGCTGCGGTCAACCTGCCGCCCGCGAAACACTTTTTCAGCAGCACGGCCAACTTCAAGGAGCTCTCCGTGTCCACTAACGCCATCGACCGCTTCGACCACGAGGCTCGCCAGAAATTCGAGTCCATGGGCCGCACCAGGGTTTATGTCGGAGAACTCCTGCGCCATCCCGTCTACACGCGAGTCATTCACTGGTCGGTCGCGCTCTTCTTTTTCCTCGCACTCTTCACCGGCTTCGGTATTTATCTCCCCTGGCTGTTCCGCTGGTTCGCGCCCGTCTTTGGCGGAGGCCCGCTCAGCCGCATCATGCACCCCTATTTCGGCGTCGGCTTCGTCTTCTTCTTCGGACTGCAGACCCTCAACTGGTTTCGCCCCATGACCTGGACTCCCGCCGACACCCGCTGGATGCGCAACGTGAAGAAGATTGTCAGCGGCGAAGAGAAAATGGATCCCCCCGATACCGGCTTCTTCAATGCCGGACAGAAAATTCAGTTCTGGGAGATCATCGGCGGATGCGTCGTCTTTGTGATCACGGGCATCATCCTCTGGGGCGGAGCCAAATATTTCGGCGGAACCGCCGTCGCCGTAAGCTACGTGCTCCACGACATCTCCGCCCTTATCATGCTCGGCGGAATCTTCATCCACATCTATCAGAGTACGATCGGCGAACCCGGCACCTTCCAGGCCATGGTCCGCGGCGCCGTAAGCGAAGCCTGGGCCTGGACTTTCCATCCCGCCTGGTACAAGCAAGTCACCGGACGCGACCCGGTAGAAGCCTGCGAAGAAGCCCGCCGTCAGATGGAAACCAAGCCGTAGCATCTCTCCTCTGTTCGGTTCCACATTCAACGTGAGCGTCAACTTCCAATACCCCGAACCGCGGACACACCGCCTCCGCCGCTACGGCTCAGCCTGACACTTTCCATTCCGCTTTGCGTTAATTTTCCATGAAATTCTCCCCTTCCGATTGACCGCAGCGCCGAGCGGGAATTAGCCTGCTCTGATTATGGGCAGTGAGGATCTTGACCGTTTGCGTTCGGCCTACAAGAAGGCCGTGGATGAATGGGTGGACGCCATTCGCGCTGAAGAAACATTAGCCACACCCGACCATTCGATGATCGCCATGGAGCGCTGGGATGACGCCCACTTCCGGGAACACGACTCCCACGCCAAAGTGACGGAAGCCCGAGACGCCTACAAAGATGCGCTTCGTGCCATGAACTATGGCATCTGACTCCGCTCAATTTGAATGAAGTTCCCACTGCAATCCCTGTCATCCTGAGCGGAATCTGGTCGTCGGCGTAGCGCCCAAAGCGTACTTAGTCTTATCTACCGCCAAACCGAGTCGTCGGTCCCCGAAAGCGCCCTGTCCAGATAGGTTGCCGCGCTGATCAGCCCGAGGTGCGTGAAAGCCTGCGGGAAGTTCCCGAGATGTTGTCCGCTCGGACCAATCTCTTCCGAGTAGAGCCCCAGATGATTGGCATATCCCAGCAGTTTCTCGAACAACAGCTGCGCCTTCTCCAGTTCCCCCGCGCGCGCCAGGCATTCGATATACCAGAATGAGCAAGCCGTGAAGCTTCCCTCCCCGCCCGGAATCCCGTCGACATGCGTACTTTCCGCGTCGTAGCGGCGGACAAGCGTGTCTTCCACCAACCGTGCTTCAATCGCTTTCATGGTCGAGCGCCACATCGGATCCACCGGACTGATGAACCGCATCAGCGGCATCAGCAACACCGACGCATCCAGGTCCTTCGTGCCCTTGGATTGCACAAACGTCTGCAGTTCCTCGTTCCAGAAGTTCGCATAGATGTCGTCCCGTATCGCGTCGCGGGTGCGCAGCCACGCGCCCAGCGGCCCCGAAAGCGACCTTTTTTGCGCCAGCCGCAACGCCCGGTCAAATGCCACCCAGCACATCAGCCGCGAGTGCAGAAATTCCCGCGCTCCACCCCGGACCTCCCAGATTCCTTCATCGGGACGTTTCCAGTTCCTCTCCAGCCACTCCAATATGCGCTGCACGTCTTGCCATCCCGCGTAGGAAATCGGATTTCCGTACTTGTTCGCAAGATAGATGGCGTCCATCATTTCGCCATAGATATCCAGCTGCAGTTGCTGGTACGCTGCGTTTCCAATGCGCACGGGCCGCGATCCTTCATACCCCTGCAGGTAGTCCAGCGTCAGCTCATCCAGCTTTCGCCGTCCGTCAATTCCGTACATCACCTGCAGCGGTCCCCGCTCGGCATCGTCGCTCAGCCGCCCCTTCAGCCAGTCGATGAACCCTTCGCTTTCTTCCACAAAACCCAGCCGGATCAGCGCATAAAGCGTGAACGCCGAATCCCGCAACCAGCAAAAGCGGTAATCCCAGTTGCGCACGCCCCCAATTTCTTCCGGCAGAGAAAAAGTCGGAGCCGCAATCAGCGATCCATGCTCGCGGCTGATCAGCAGCTTCAACATCAGGGCCGAACGGTTCACCATTTCGCGCCAGCGGCCCTTGTACTTGGACTTCGCAATCCAGCGCTTCCAGAAACGCGCTGTCTCATGAAAACGCTTTTCTACCAGCTTCAACTCCGGATGCTCTCCAGCCGCGCGCACTCCGCCCAGCACAAACGTCGTGCTCTCGCCCGCCTGCAGTTTGAACTCGGAGGTCACATCCCCGGATTGTTCCTGCAGCGCAACCGTCGAGTAGAGCGCCATCGGCGCACAGGCATCGCTCTCGGGCGTAAAAACCGCGCACTGCCTTTTGTCGTCTACAGCGTCGATCTTTACGGCGTGCTTGCGCCTCGCATAATCAAATCGCGGCTCGCACCGCATCTTGAAATCAATCTTGCCCCGGATCACAGCTACCGTGCGGATAATCTCATTCGGCTGCTCGCCTTTCGTCCCGATCGGCATGTAGTCCGTCAGTTCGGCTACGCCCTCATCGGCAAGAAATCGCGTGAGCAGGATGTTGGTGTTGGGCAAATACAGTTGTCGCACCCGCATTTTTCCCAGCTGAGGCTGGATCTGGAAACATCCGCCGATCTTGTCGTCCAGCAGCGCCGCAAACACGCTGGGAGAATCGAAATTGGGATAGCAGAGAAAGTCGATGGAACCGTTCACGCCAACCAGGGCAATCGAGTGCATATTGCCAATCACCCCGTAGTTCTCGATCGGTTCAAAGCTCATGCGCGCTGTAAGGTTCGCAGGAATTCTACCCGGCCGCCCAAAGCAAGCCCATCAGGCGAACCCTGCAGCGCGCGTGCCTGCATCGGGTAGGGATCAAAAGTCGACCATTCTCAGCCGCCCGCAGGAACTCGAAATCAGACCCCTCCCCATCCGTTGTCGAAAAATCGCTATATGTAGGAAACTTCCGCACCTTCATTGACTTGCCCCGAACTTACCGCTAACGTTTTATCCGCGATCAGTCACACCATTTGGCGTTACGGCATCGTCGAACGGCTCGGTGGGGGGAGGAGTTTATGAGTAACTTTGCTGGATACGCGCCATGTCTCCGAAATCCCCGCCAAATACTCCTTTTAGTGCCCTGAACTTCGGTACACGGAAAAAGATCTTGCATTCCCCCGGCACCCGTTCACCGCGGATACTCCCCTTCGAGAGCGAAGCGTACTAGAATTATCTGTAATGGCAAAAGTGGGGAGCAAAGCATGTCGCATGGCATCCGGGAATTCGGTTGCCTGGTTCCGGGATTTGTTATCTTGCAGCGCGCGTTTCAAAATGCGCCCCTGGGCGATTGTCGCCCTCGTCTGGGTGTGTTTTCTGGTTGCGCCGAGCGGTCTACGGGCTGAACCGGCTGCCTTTGACCTTGTCGGTCCACAGGTCGAAGTCCGCGTCAAGCGGGACGCCGAGACCCTCCCCATCTCCGAGGTGCCGAACCTGCAGTCCGGCGACCGCCTCTGGATCCACCCCGCCCTGCCCGACGACCAGTCCGTGCATTACTTGATGGTTGTCGCCTTCCTGCGAGGCGCTACCAATCCTCCGCCAGATTCTTGGTTCACCCCGATCGAGGTATGGAATCGCCAGGTGCATGAGGAAGGTGTCCACATCACCGTTCCCGATGGCGCGGAGAATGCGATCATCCTTCTCGCTCCCGAAACCGGGGGCGCCTTCAGCACGTTGCGCCGGGCGGTTCGGGGAAAGCCGGGGGCCTTCGTGCGGGCTGCGCAGGACCTCGAACAAGCCAGCCTCGATCGGGCTCGCCTGGAAAAATATCTGGAAGCGGTTCGGGCCATCTCGGCGGCCGATCCCGAGCAACTCAAAGCGAAGACCACCGTGCTCGCGCACACTTTGAATATCCGCCTCGATCAGCAGTGTTTCGACAAGCCCTCCGCGCAGCAAGTGCCCTGCCTCACCCAGAATACGGATCAACTTGTGCTCGACGACTCCCGCAGCCAAACCATGGTCGCTACGTTGACGTCCGGAAGTTCGAACGACCTGGTGAATCAGATCAGTTACACGCCCACCGCCCGGAGCGGCTACTACAGTCCCTATGTGGGCGCGGTCATGGATGTCGCCCGGATTCTTGGGGCCACGCGCACAGCGCAATATCAGTACATTCCAGCCTTGTCGCTGCCGAAAGAAGATCAGTTGAATCTGCGGCTCAATAATCCGCCTTCATTCAACAATCCAAAATCCGTTTTGGTGATCGGCCTGCCTCCCGTTCATTCAGTCCCGCTTCCAACACTTCGCACCACCAACCCCGCCCAGGTTTTCTGTCTAAGTAATCCCGACCTCCTGCTGCCCGTCGAAGGCGCGCCCCTGGTTTTTGCCACCGAATTGGGACACAACTTCGTGATGCACGTGGATACCAAAACGGGCGCGGGAGTCGATCTTCCAGCCGAGGCCGATCCGGTGAGCGGAGGATTCGCCATAAAGACGGCCGGGGTGCCAGCCGGCGTGCTCGACTCCGACGAGGTATCGGGAGTTGTGCGCGGCCAGTGGGGATTTCAGCCGTTCGAAGGCCCGCGCTTTCACCTACGTACGGCCCACCCCGCCCAGTGGATTGTCGCCTCCAAAGATGCCAGCGCGCTCATCGTGGGCCGCGAGGACAACCTTCACTTGCAGAGCGTGGATGCCTGCTGCGTGAGCGATGTAACCCTGCGCGACGAGCGCGGCAAACACCTGGACACGCAATGGAAGGTAACGAAGTCCGATGAACTGGAAGTAAAGGTCGGGTTGCGAGACTCCCCGGCTGGATCTCTGACGATGATGGTGAAAAAGTTCGGCCTGCCCGAATCCGATGAGATTCACCTCCATACCTATGCGGAGGCCGGAAGACTGGACGGCTTCACAATTCATGCGGGCGACCCTGATGGGATGCTGAAGGGCACACGCCTTGATCAGGTTCTTGAACTCCAGGTGGGGGCTCTGTCTTTCAAGCCCAAGACCCTGTCCCGCGAAAATCAGCAGGACGAGTTGACGCTGGTTTCCGAGGACCCGGCCGCGAGCGCCCTGCTGCAACCGGAAGAATCGATCCCTATTCAGGTGATTCTCAAAGACGGCCGCGTCCTCGACTTGAAGGCGACCGTGGCGGCGCGGCGTCCAAGCGTCAGCGTAATCAGCAAGAGCGTGCAGTACGATGAAAGCGCGCCCCCGCCCCTTGTGCGGCTGGGCGATGCCGATGAACTGCCGCAGGAAGGGCATCTCAGCTTCTTCCTCAAGACCCAGGTTCCGGAAGTTTTCCCCGCGACGGAAAAGGTCGAGGTAGCTACCGCCGACGATTCGTTCCGCGTCCTGCTCAGCTTTAAAGACGGGAACCTCACCTTGCAGGATTCGAAGACGGTCTTAGCGGTGCTCGACCCGATGAAGCTTTTGGGACCCTCCGCGTTCGGCCCCCTGAAGCTGCGGCCGGTCGCGGCCGACGGAGTCGAGGGAGACTGGCAGCCGCTCATCAATCTGGTGCGCGTTCCAACTCTGAAGGGTGTGCATTGCCTGGCCCTCGGGCAGCGTCAATGCACTCTGGCCGGCGACAAACTCTTCCTGATCGATCAGGTCAGTTCCGAGCCGGACTTCAGCAATGCGGTCGTCGTCCCCGACGGTTTCGCCGAATCCACGCTGCTGATTCCGCCTATGCGGGGAAAAACTTTGTACCTGAAATTAAGAGATGATCCGCAGATCGTCGATACCCTGGCGATTACTCCACAAGCTCAGTAGTTCGCAGCGGGATGCAGGACGCAGCGCTGGCGCGGCGGGATTTCATACTCACTCGTGACTCTGCAATCAGGTACGTTCCGCAGGAGAAGCCCCTCCGCGAAAATCCCCGCCCACGCAGCGCGCCATCGCGAGCTCTAAGATTTCACTTCTGCAATCTGACCTCTGACTTCTGACTTTCG
>JBEKOW010000115.1:0-13586 GCA_049521375.1 Terriglobales bacterium | reverse complement strand
TTCCCGGTCCAGGTCGATGAGCGCGGGATTCGGTACCGCCTCGAGCTGAATCGGAGCCGAGACGAACCGGTCTTCGACGCAGCGGCCAATCCTGACCGCCTGCGGCAGAGATCGTGTTTCGTCGAAGTAGAGGGGGCCGCTCAAGCCCGCGGTGGCGCGCGCTGCGTCATCCTGCGCGCCCAACCAATTTCGGATTCGCTGGCGATCGTCATCCCGGTTCCGGCGCGTCAATTGCATTCCACCTTGCCGCAATGCTTCCGCGATGAGTAGCGCCGCTTCGTAGTGCTTGGCCGACCGCTCGTCGGCGGCTTTGTGGTAGGCGCGATAAAAGCGGTCGGCAAACGTGAGAGCGCGTTCCGACGAACTGTCGTAAATAATCGGCGACGCGATGTAAGTATTATTGGTGAAGAATCCAGGTTCCCGCTTCTCCTCCGGTTCGGCCAGGAACTGCTGCGGGAAATCGTTGCCTATCGCCAGGACCACGATGCCTCCCTCGCCGTTGGCGATATCGTCCGACACCCGCTCAATCAGCGCGGCGTGCTCTTGCTCGGTGGCTTGCGGATTCCATGCCCAGTGGTTATCCAGCCTGCCGCCCTGCTCGACGTATTCATCGTCGAAGGCGGCGGCCAGAGACTTGCCATAAATCTCGTCACTGAAGAGCACACTCGCCCGGTTCGCCCCCAGAACTTTCTTCGCGTAGGCGGCCATGGTGTGACCTTGCGAGGAAGTATCGATGGTCACGCGGAAATAGTAGGGGTTGTCGGCGGTCACGCTGGGCGCGTTGGCCGATGCCGTGACGGCGGGAATATGGGCCGCTTTGTAGATCTGGCCCGCCGCCACCGAGGTCGCGCTGGTAAAGTGGCCAATTACAGTCACCGCTGGACTGGCGACAATCTCCTTGGCCCTCTCGGCGGCGACGTCAGGCTTGCCCTGATCATCATACGGTACGACCTGTACGGCATGACCTTGAATGCCCCCTTGCCGGTTGACCTCGTCAAAGCAAAGATTGACCGCATCGAGAATCAACTTGCCTTGTTCCTCCTGGGGCCCCGTCAGCGGCATCACCACCGCGATCCGAATCGGGGACGGAGGCGTGTGCGTGATCCACCGAACCAACCCGCCCGCTACGATCATGGCACACACCCCGATTAGAACCTTAAGGAGGCGCTGCCGCTCCCCTAGACGGATACCCCAAACTTGAGGCGAAGAATCGTTCCCGGAAGACACGGTAGTCCGTTATAGGACAAGACAGCGTTCAAATAAAGTCAAAATTGTGTGAACGCGGCGGGGAAAGGTCGTCCTGCGCTGCCAGAACACAGGAGAAACAGCTCAAACGCTCCCGAAGGGTCTGTCTAAATAAAGTCTATAGATTTACTTGACATTTATCTGGAATCGTACTACTTTTACATCGTTCCCTCTTGGCCCGTCCCACTATTCGCCTGGTGGTGCGGGCCTCTTCTTTTTTCGCTTAGCCTCCCTCTTGCCGTTCGAAAGGTTTTTGCATGTAGCGGCGAGCTTCGTCGAGGGCGCCCTGCGTATTGTCGTTGGTCTGGATGGCCTGCCGGTATTCATTGACCGCGCGTTCCCGCTGGCCGGTAATGTCGAAAATCTTTCCCAGTTGGAGGTGGCTCCAGACCTCGGTCCAGCGCGGTTCGCCATCTCCATTCAGCGATTCGCGATAGGCATTCGCCGAAGATTGATAATTCTTCTGCAGGAAAAATACCTCTGCGACCCGGTAATGGGCGAGCGAACTGTTCTTGTTCACTTCGAGAGCCTTATTGAACTCGGTGAGAGCCCCCGCCAGATCGCCTTGTTGCGTCAATCCCTGTCCCCGCAAAATCGACGAGCGCAGCTTGATGTCTTTAGAGTTCGTGAGAACATGGTTTTCGGGATCGACCGAAATCCGGCGCGGCCTGCCGAAAGTCTCCACCGAGAATGCCGAGTCGGTGCCTACAACCTCGATCCTCTTCTCTTCCGTCTTGCCATCGGTATCGATACGCAACTTCACCGGCATCCGGAACAGATCGAGATCCTGCTGTATCGCGCCGACAATGCGGAATCCCTTGTTATTTCCCAGCCGGTAAACGGTGTATTTCGTCTTGAACTCGGGCGCGCTGGTCGAATCCATCCACTGCGAGAAGAACCAGGTCAGCTTCTCGCCATACACCTGTTCGACCAGCTTGCGGAAGTCGTCCGTGCTGGCGGGCTTGCCGGCGTACCTGGTTGCGAACTCCCGCATCACCTTCAGGTACTTGGGTTCTCCCAGCACCCAGCGCAGCATGTGCAAAATCATGGCGCCCTTGTCGGTCACCAGCGACTGAAATTCCGGAGAAAAATAGTCCAGCTTGTCGGCGCTTGAAAGCGGCACGCTGTCGTAGGCGAGCGCTCCCACCGACATATCTTTCACCATCTCTTCCAGTCCCGCTTCGCCCGCCGCGCTCTCTACGTAGCGAGCCTCCGAATAGCGCGCAAAGCCATCGCTGATCCACCAGTCGTCCTTCGACGCCGGACTCACCGAAACGCCCCACCACTGGTGCGCAATCGTGTTGGACAGCAAACGGTAGTTGACTTTTTCTGTGATCGCGCGGCTGGCCAGCGCGGCAATCTCCGGCGCGTAGGCCGAGGGAACGGTATCGTCGGGAATTTCCACCACCTGCAACCGCGTCGAAGGCGCGTTGCCGTACTGGGTGACGAAGTAGGTGAAAGCCTTCACCGCCGTGTCGGCATACTGCGCGCCCAGTTCCTGGTGCGACGGCTTGAAGAAAACGTGCAGGTCCATGCCCGCTTCGTCGCTCTTGAACTCCTGGAACGCCCCGGCGATGATTGTGCCCGGGAAACTGGGCTTGCTCCATTTGAACGTGAAGGTCCTGGAATTGGCGATCGTGGTCCTCTTCGCGCCCGGCTCTGAGGGGGTTGTTTCCTTCTCCTTGCCGCTCCCGATCGCCACCATGTGCGCCGGCACGGTTACGCTAATGGTTGACGTAAAGCGGTTCACGCCGTAGCCCGCGACTGGAAACCACAATCCCGAGTAAAGCAGGTAGCTGGTGTCGGGTCCGACATAAGCGAGCTTCAACCCCTGCACCGGGCTGTCGTCGGCGTTTTCGAGCGTCCCCTCGTAGTCGAAGGTGAAAGTAGTGGTCGTATTTTTCGCCAGGTCGGAGTTCAGGCCAAACCGGACACTCGATTCCTGCGTGTTGCGTTCCGGACTCAGGGCCTGGTTGTTGGCATCCACCAATTTGGTGATGCGCAGCGCATTGTTCAGTTGAAACGTGGCGACCGTGAGATTCTCCAGCGCGGTCACCTTCACCACGGCGTGCGCGCTCAGTTTGTGGCTTTCGGGTAGCAGTTCAACCGAAATCTGGTAATCGTTGACCTGCATGCGCGGCTTTTCCGCCGCCTGGGCCAATCCAGCCGCGATAACCAACAGCAAAACAAGCACATAGAGGCAGCGCGCCCGGCGCACTTGACGGGTGTGGCAGAGCTTCAATTCGGTCTCCTGGGAATCACCGCAATCAGTATGATGTTGATTTTCCCGCAAACGATGCTGTAAGGACAAGGGATCGCCAAATTTGTTTGTCGAGTACCAGACACTCACCTTCGATCATCCCAATTGTCAATCTTCGTCCGACTCGGCACCACCAACTCTGTTGCAGATCAAAGATTCCTGCGTGCTCCTCGCGTGACTGTGGAACCAGTTTTTCGGCGCGTGCTGGATCGCTTTTCACTGCGAACAGAAAAACGCCCACGTTCAAAGCGCAAAGTCCTGCACATGCACCCATCCCAATCCTTCCCGTTCCGGGAAGCCATCTGTTAGGTCGTTCAAAACAACCTTCCCGAAAGTGGCCGGATCGTGGCGCGAGGTTTGCACTTCTCCAGGGCAACATCCCGAATCGCCTACCCAGCAAGGGTTTCACCCCAATCCCTCTGGCAGCTTTCGCGGTGACAAGCCCAAAGGAGATTTCAATTGCGAACCATGCGCCCTCTCATTTCCACCCTCTTGCTCTTGATGGTCACTGTTCCGCCCGCTGTTCTGGCCGAAAGCAACGCGCCTGCCGGCATTCCCGTCGTCAACGCAGACCTGGGTAATTTGCCCGCGAATTACGCCATGATCGCGCCCCCGAAGTACGCGCCGCCGGATGCCCCCTCCGCCACCAAAGTGATTGACAAGAAATTCATCGCGGCCATGGCCTCACTGGCGGGAGCTGAGACCCTCCGCCTCACCACCCACCAGCTGGTCCTCGAGCACGAGTACGCGGCGGGCGCGCCGTGGGTCACCAGCGTGCCCTCCACTCCGCACGTGATCGGCAAATACGGAACTATCTTTGCCTCCGAGGCGCTGCTCGCCTATGAACTCAAGAAGCCCCACCGCTGGCTTCCCGGCGATCACGTGATCCAGAAATTGTGGTGGGTTGTCCCTGGAGTCATGACGCCCATTCACATCAAGAACGGCGCCCGCAGCATCGGAACACAAGCGCCTGCGGGATGTCCGGTGGCGGAGTGCGGCCCGCAGTAGTGAACCCACAAGGCAACAAGCAGGCGTCGCGGCCTCTGATGAGGTTTCCTTCCGCGGCGCCTGAAATTTTAATCGCTAGGCCTTTTCTTTCTCGACCCGGTTCGCCGAGTTTGCTCATGCGGTGACGGGGCTCTGCCCCGTCCCGAGCCGCAGTAATTCCAGCACTAACGCGGCGGCCTTTTCGGCCGGGGCAGCTGTCCGGCTGTCTTGTTTCAGCTTCGCCTTCACCATGGCAAGTTGGGCGATCATGCGGCTTCGCGGCTCCCCGTCCGGAATGACCCTCCCCAACTCGGCGAGGATGTTGGCCGCGGTGAATTTACTCTGCACCAGTTCCGGCACGACCTCTTCCCCGGCAATCAGGTTGACCATCGCAAAATACGGAACCTTCACGCGCGGTTTGCCCAGTGCATACGTCAACGGCGAAACCCGGTACACCATGACGAAGGGCGTGCCCATGATGGCTGCCTCCACCGTAGCCGTCCCGCTGGCCACAATCGCGGCGCGCGCGTGATGAAGAGCCGGCAAAGCCTCGGGCACCAGCCGAACGCCCTGCATCTCGCCCTCAGAAGCGGCCGGCCGCCTCTGCATCAAACCCTGAACAAACGCGGCGTCCAGCGTTCGGGCGATGGGTAGAAGGAATTCATAGTCCGGCCCCATGCGGTCGACAGCCTCCAGAATCGCAGGCAAATTCATCCGCACTTCCTTCCGCCGGCTCCCGGGCATGACCGTGATCCATGGCTTGCGGAGGTCGAGACCGTACTCGGCTGCGTAAGCTTCCCGAGTAATCGCTGGCGCGGGCAGATCGGCCAGCGGATGACCAACGAAGATCGCATCCACGCCGCGGTCGCGATAAAACTTTTCTTCGAAGGGAAAGATCACGAGCGCCCTATTGACGTACTTCCGCAGCAACTTCACCCGTCCCTGCCGCCACGCCCAGAATTGCGGGCAGACGTAATACACCACCGGGACGCCGCGTTTGCGCATCTGCCGCGCCACTCGCCAGTTGAATGCAGGGGAATCGATCACGACCGCCAGGTCAGGCCGTTGCTCGTCAGCCGCGCGAATCAAACTCTTGTAGAGGCCGAGAATCTTCGGCAGATGACTGAAAATCTCGGTGATGCCGACCACCGCGAGGTCCCGGGCGTCGACCACAATCTCGCAGCCCGCCGCGCGCATCCGTCCCCCGCCCGCGCCAAAGAACGTCAACGATGGATCACGCCGTCGCAGCGCTTCCATCAACTGCGCGCCATACATTTCTCCGGAAGCTTCCCCGGCCGAGATCAGAATCCGCACCGTGCAATTGTAAGGGCGCAGCCGCCATCCCGGTTCAAGATGGACGATTCGATCCAGTGGCGATCTGCGTGGGGAAAAGGAAAAAGACCGGCGGGACGACTGTCCCGCCGATCCATGCGATTTCGCTACTTGCCCGTCCCGCTCAGACTCACCATCTGCGGACTGCTCGGCGAGTTATCCGTAAAGATGAGATCGCCGGTTCGCAATCCGCTTTGCGTGGGCGTGAACGTAACGTAAACCGTGCACGAAGCCCCCGCCTTCAGACTCGTGCTGCAGTCGGTCGGGTGTCCGCCCTTGCTGGCAAAATCACCCGTTGTGTAGATGCGGGAAATGCTGAGCGTGGAGTTCCCAGTGTTCTGCATCGTGACGACCTGCGCCGCGCCCGTCGCGCCTTTGGCAACTTTGCCCCACGTCAGCGAAGTCGGCGTTACGACTACCGTCGTACCGCTGGCAGAAACCGTAACGTTCACCGTTGTCGACTGTGTAATGCTTCCCGAAACGCCGGTGATCGTGATGGTAGACGTGCCCACCGCGGTGCCCGATGCCACACTTACCGTCAGCGTGCTCGACGAAGTTGCGGGATTCGGGTTGAACGCCGCCGTAATACCGTTCGACAGGCCGGTCGCGCTCAGCGTCACGCTGCCCGTAAACCCATTCGTCGGCACCACCGTGATCGCGCTCGTCCCCTGGTTGCCCGGGACAATTGCCAGCGTGTTCGGACTCGCCTTGAGGCTGAAGTTCGGCGTGCCGGTGATAGTAAGGCTCAGCGTAGTGGACTGCGTGATATTTCCCGAAACTCCCGTGATGGTAATCGTCGATGTGCCGACCGTCGCATTCGCGGCCGCCGTCAGCGTCAACACGCTGCTGGACGATGTCGGATTCGGACTGAACCCGGCCGTAACCCCGCTGGGCAGACCGCTTGCGTTCAGGGTAGGACTTCCCGTAAAGCCATTTGCCGGAACTACCGTCACCGTGCTCGTTCCCTGGTTGCCTTGCACAATCGACACCGCGCCCGGATTCGTGGTCAGGCTGAACGTCGGTCCGTTCACCGTGAGCTTCAATGAAGTGGTCTGCGTGATGCCGCTCGACGTGCCCGTGATGGTGACGGTGTACGAACCCGGAGCCGCATTCGCGGCCGCCGTCAGAGACATCACGCTGGTCGAAGTGGTCGAAGCGGGCTTGAACTTCGCGGTGACGCCAGTGGGCTGCCCGGACGCGCTCAACGCGACGCTCCCCGTGAACCCGTTTAAGGGAACCACCGTGATGGTGCTCGTCCCCGGAGTTCCCGGTGCAATCGTGACCGTGCCCGGACTGGCCGACAGGCTGAAGTTCGGCGTCGCCGAGCAACTGTTAAAGATGAACGATGCGATGTTGGTGGCCCAGTTGTAACTGCCTGCCATCGGCTCAAACTGGTCGACATACCAGAATGTGCAATCGTCGCTCGGATCCACCTGCATCGCCGTGTAATCTCCCCAGCGATAGGCGCTGGTGCCGACCTGCGATGCCGTACCCACCAGCATGCTGTTTTCCGATTCCATCGTTCCCGCAGGATCGCTCGGCACGCGTCCCGTAAAAAGAATGGCCGGGTAGAGGCTGCTGCTTGACGCACTGTATCCCAGTCCGATATCCCCGTTCTGATCCTCGGCCACGCTGCCCATCCACCGGTAAGTGGTGTCGGGCGCGAATGTTCCCTGCTGGTTGACCGTTACATTGCCCGCCGGGTCATAGAGTTCATACCAGCGGATCCCTGCCTGCCCCCCATTGGCCACGGTGTGGTTGACCACCGCCCGGTCATGGTCGGAGAAATGCCGGATCGCAAAGCGGTACATCAACCGGTCGCCCAGTGAGTCCAGCGTCTGCGGTGTTCCCTCCTGCGGAATGCATTGACCGCCATTGACGCACGCCATCGTGTCGTTGGCCACGCTGATTACGGTGGGAGGCGAAAGCGTCGAAGTCCCCGCTGCAAAATTCAGTGTCAAAGTTCGCAGGTACAACTCGCCCGGATTGTTATTCTGCCAGTTGATGAACAGTCCCGGCGTGCCATCCACCGGACTGCTCGGCCCATCCATGTCAGAGGGCAGATACCCAAATTCCGTGTTCGGAGTTATCTGGCACAGCAGCGCCGCCGTCGGATCCCCAACCTGCATTTTCGTACGGTCAAAGCCGCACAGGTCGGCGCCCAGCAAAGTCTTGAAGTTCTGGTAGATATTAAAAGTCGCCAGGTACGCGCTGTTGCTGGCCGTTGCCCATGTGCTCAGCTTCGGATAGTCGTTCAGATAGGTTCCAAACGGATAGCTGTACAGGTAGTAGGCTCCGGTCGGATCGTTGGTCTGCGAGATGGCGACGCACTCGGCCGCATTGTTGCCAATCGAATTCGAGCCGATCATGCTGATAACCCAGCGGTCCGCGGCCCGGTCGTAAATCACCACCGGATCGCCGAAAGAACCCACACAGTTGCTCCCGCCCAGCGGTGAGAAAAAACTGACCATGTCGGTCGGACCGGACAAAAGTCCTCCGCTCTTGTTGTAGACCGCGAACTGTACATTCACCGCTTCCACGATGTAGTAAGGACCAACCGCCAGGTTCGAATCTGACGGCACATATCCCAGCGAACCCAGGCCCGTGAAGTTCACGCCCGCGCTCGCGGAGACCATCGGCATGGCTTCCTTCTGCAGCACCGGATCTTCCTGCCCCACTGGTCCTTGCTGCCCTTTCCCCCGCAGTGGGCCTGCCCCCGGCTCATGGATATGAACTCGATCGGTGAGAGCTAGTCCGGTCGGCAACTCCGCAACACGCCGCGAAATGGCAAACCCCGACGGGTAAGTCACAGTATTAGGATTGCCAGTCTTGGCCAGGGCCAGAGTCGCACACGCAAGTCCGCAAAGGACCAGAGTCCGAACCACAGCTTTTGGGTCTACCATGGAACTCCTCACAATGGTTATCACGCAGCCAAAAACGCCGAAAGGGAGCGACTTAACTAGGGGAGAGGTGCTACCGAGTAGCCTTTATACCGCGAATTGCACCAAAATGCACGGGAAACCTTTGTTCGCGGCGTTTTTCGTGGGTGTTGCACCGTTATATTTCCGGTAAGTTGAACTTCTTTTCACATCAGCTCGCATGGTGACCGGACTCTGCCCCGCTCCTCTGGGACGCAGCCATCAACGCCCCGCTAGCCGTCCGGGCTCACGTTAGACGCCGCAGCCGGAGCGCTCCCCGCCACCATAATTTCCTGATCCTTGTACTGCAACTGGTAGAGCTTGTAATAGATGCCCCGCTGCGCCAGTAACTGCTGGTGCGATCCCATCTCCCGCACCTTGCCTTTGTGCATCACGATAATCTTGTCGGCCCGCTGAATGGTGGACAAGCGGTGCGCAATGATCAGGGATGTCCGCCCCTCGACCATCCTGCGCAGCGCATCGCGCACCTTGAACTCCGTCTCCGTATCGACGCTCGAGGTCGCTTCATCCAGAATCAGGATCTTCGGATCGTGCGCCAGCGCCCGCGCAAACGAAATCAGCTGCTTCTGCCCGGTCGAAAGCGTCGAGCCCCGCTCCCGCACTTCCTCCTGAAATCCGCCCGGCAAGGTGCGAATAAAGTCCGCCAGGTTCACATCCTCGGCCGCTTGCTCCACCTCCGCGTCCAAAATGCGCGCCGTCCCCAGCCGGATATTTCCCGCCACCGTTCCCGTAAACAGAAAAGGATCCTGCAGCACCACCCCAAATCGCCCGCGCAGGTCGTCGAGGTCCATCTCCCTTATGTCCACGCCGTCGATGCGGATCGCGCCCCGCTGCACATCGTAGAAACGCATCAGCAGAGAGATCAATGTAGTCTTCCCCGCCCCGGTATGTCCGACCACCGCAACGGTCTGCCCCGGTTCCAGGATAAAAGAAACATCCCGCAGCACCCAATCCGGTTCGCTGGCCGCAACAGCTGTGAGATTTCCACGGGGATTAACCTTTGCCCGTGCGGTGACGGAATTCTGCCCCGTCCCTTCCGCACCTTCACCGGCCACCCCCGCTATGTTGTAGGCAAACCACACATGATCAAACTCGATCCGCCCCGGTCCCACAGCCTGTTTCGCCACCGCCGGAGAAGTAATCTCAACCTTCGTATCCAGCAGTTTGAAGACCCGCTCTCCCGCCGCCATCGCCGACTGCAGAATGTTGTATTTCTCGCTCAGATCCTGAATGGGACGAAAGAACCGCTGCGCATATTGCATGAACGCGACCAGCACACCCAGAGACATCGCGCTTTCCACTACATGCACGGTGATCAGGCGCTTCCAGGAAAAGCCGATGGACAAGGTCGCGACCGAAGAGTGGTGAAGAATCCCGCTCCCCCCGAACCAGATAATGCTGGCCACCGCGATCGACGACAGCACTTCCACTACTGGGTAATAAACCGCGTAGGCCAGGATCGCGTCTTTGTAGGCCTCCATGTGCGAGGCATTGATCCGCGAAAACTGCTCGTGCGCGCGCTTTTCCCGGTTGAACAACTGCAGCACCAGCATCCCCGAGACCGCTTCCTGCAGAAACGAATTGATGCGAGCAATCGCCGTTCGTATGCGCCGGTAGGAATCGCGCACCTTGTCGCGAAATACCTGGGTCGCGTAGATGATGACCGGAAGCACCGTGAAGGTCATCAGTGCCAGCTTCCAGTTCATGTCCAGCATGATCGCCAGGATGAACGTAAGCACAAAAACATCTTCAAAAATGGAGACCACGCCGGCGGTGAACATCTCGTTCAACGCGTCGACGTCCGTGGTCACCCTCGTCACCAGCCTTCCCACCGGATTCTTGTCGAAGAAGCCCACGTGCATGTGCTGCAGGTGGCGGAAGATCTGGCTGCGCAGGTCGAACATCACCTTCTGCCCGGTCCACTGCATCAGGTAGGTCTGCAGAAATTCCAGCCCGAACGTGAAAACCAGCAGCCCGATATAGAGGCCGCCGATCTGTCCAATACCCTTCAGCGGCACGCTGCTCAGGTGGTCGCCGATCCAGGAGTGCGAATCGGGAGTCTTCGCCAGGTACTTGTCTATGGCAATCTTGGTGAGAAATGGCCCCAGCACGTCGGCCATGGACTTCAAAATGATGGCCGCCAGCGCCACCACCACGTGCCACTTGTACGGACGCAGGTATCCCAACAGCCGCCGCATCAGCCGGCCATCGTATGCCTTGCCTACGATTTCGTCTTCCTGGTTCGAAGCCATTCCCTGCTGCAGACCCGCGTTGAAAAATCTCGTTGAAGTATTAGATAAAGACTACCTCAAATGGATGACGAACGAGAACGAGGAACATTGGATCGAGGGTCCATTTGTCGCGGCCGCAAGCTGTGCAATTCCCGCAGGATGTTCAGGGGAGCGGCGGCAGCCGTCCCGAACATAAACCTGTGATTCCTGTCACAGCCCGGAGTACGCTCTTGGCCTACATTTCCGCCAGTACCATGCTTCCTCGCAGGAGGCCCCATGAGCGCCCAGAGTAACCCGCTGAAAGAAAGCCTCGCGGGAAAGAAGAACGGTCGGGCCGGCTGGTTCCAGACATCGTCCGCTGATTGCGCGGACGCCGAAGTGAAAAAAGCGAATGTCCCGCCCTGGCGCATCGTTTTGCTCGGCGCACCGGGCGTCGGCAAGGGAACGCAAGCCGACCTCCTCAACCAGCGCCTGCGCTCTTGCCATCTCTCAACCGGAGACCTGTTCCGCGCCGCCTCGAAGCAGCTCGACTGCGATCAGAGTCCCGCCATGAAGTCGGCCATGGAGTGCATGCGCCGCGGCGACCTCGTCCCCGACACCACCGTCTGGGAGATGGTGCGCGAGCGCTCGAACTGCCTGCGCTGCTCCACCGGATTTGTGCTCGACGGCTTTCCCCGCACGCTCGGCCAGGCTGAATCGCTGAAAACTCTCATGGCGACCGAGATGATTCCGTTAAACGCGGTCGTGAACTACGAGTTGCCGCTGGCCGAGATTGTCGCTCGCCTCAGCGGCCGGCGGACCTGTGAAAAATGCAAGGCCGTCTACCACATCACCGGCCAGCCACCCAAACTGGAGGGCGTCTGCGATCGTTGCGGAGGCCGCCTCTTCCAGCGCGAGGATGACCGCCCCGAGTCGATCACCGTCCGCATGCAGGCCTACGAGTCCAGCACGGCCCCGCTGATCGACTTCTATAAAAAGCTCGGCCTTCTGATCTCGATCCCGGCCACCGGAACTCCCGAGGAGATCCTCACGCGCACCATCGCCGCGCTGGAGGCGCAGACCGCCGCCACTCACTGATCCGCGCGCTTAAGCTTCTAAGATGTTTTCCGCATCGCCGCCGATGAGGCAGGCGCTATGCGTCCCGTGGAGAAAGCCTCCGCCTCAGCCCTTCGCGCGTGGCTTCCCCACTGTCTTTCCAGGATGATCGACTCCATGCGGCTTGCCGCATGACGGGCACGTGACCTTGGCATTGTGCTCTTCCATCTGGTGCAGAAAAGCCGAAAACGTCTTCCCGCAGTGCTTGCACAGGTTGTCCAGCGTATCTTCCGTAGCCTTCCTCTTTCCTGCCCTCTTCGTCGGCATGCCAGCTTCATTCTAGCCCTACAATAGAGGCAGCGTGCCCCTCGGCCTCTACATCTCGATTCCGTTTTGCCGGACCAAGTGCAGCTACTGCAACTTCGCCTCCGATGTCTTCTCGAAATCCGCCTACGAAAATTACGTGGCCCGCGTGCTCGGGGATATCGTTGCCGCCCGTTCTCTGGCCTCCCGACTGGGCTGCGCCCTCGAAGAAAATGTCGACTCCATCTATCTGGGAGGCGGCACGCCCAGCATTCTCGAGCCGTCCCAGTTGCTGCGCATCTTCCTCGCGGTGCGCACTCAGTTTGCAATATCGAGCGATGCCGAAATTACCGTGGAGTGCGCCCCCGGCACGCTCACAGATTCCTTGATCGAAACTCTCCTCCGAGCCGGAGTGAACCGCGTGAGCCTCGGCGTGCAATCCTTCGTCGACAAGGAAGCCCAGTCCGTCGCACGCCTGCACGACCGCTCCACCGTGCTCGAAGAAGTCGCGCGCTTGCGCCAGGCCGGATTGCCTAACATCAACATCGACCTGATCGCCGGACAGTCGCGCTGGGCGCCCCTCACGCCAGCGTCTACATGCTTGAGGTGGACGAAGAGTCCCGCCTCGGCCGCGAACTGATTGCCGGAGGCACCCGCTACCACGCCCACTTTGTCCCCGACGACGCCGCCACCGCCGACTTCTACCTGCAGGCTTGCGAAACCCTGAACTCCGCTGGCATCGCGCAATACGAAATCTCAAACTTCGCCCGCCCCGGCGGCGAATCGCGTCATAACCTCAAATACTGGACCCGCCAACCCTATCTCGGCTTCGGAGTTGACGCGCACTCGATGCTGCCATCCGCCAGTTCCGATGAGGCGACTCGCTTTGCCGCCCCCGACTCGCTCGATGCCTATATGAATCGCGCTCCGCACACAGTCACCGCCGTTTCCCGGCATGCCGCCATCGAGGAAACATTCTTTCTCGGCCTCCGTCTGAATCGCGGCATCAACCTGGATGCCATGCGTACGAACTTCAGTCCGAGCGCAATTGCCCCCTTTGAATTGGTAATCAACGAGTGTCTCGATCAGGAATTACTGCACGGGCGCGAGGCCAACATCCGCCTCACTGAAAAAGGCCGTCTGCTCTCGAACGAAGTTTTCGCCAGATTTCTGCTCGAAGATGCACTGAGCCAGTCTTGACCTTGCCGGGTTCTCGACCCGCTGCCTCGGATGCAAGGACCGTGCTCTTGGGAA
>JBEKOW010000114.1:0-12725 GCA_049521375.1 Terriglobales bacterium | reverse complement strand
AGCTACGAGCGCATTCACCGCTCGAATCTCGTAGGCATGGGCATTCTCCCGCTGCAATTCCTTCCCGGAGAAAACGCCGAATCTCTAAAGCTGACCGGAGAAGAAATTTTCGAAATCGCCGGAATCAGAGACGTGGTAGAAAGATTCTCCTCCGGACGCAAGATCAAGGTGCATGTAAGAAGCGGCAAGAGCGGGGAAGGAGCAGGAGAAAGAGCAGGGAAGCCCAGCGAGTTTCACGCCATCGTCCGCATCGATACGCCGCAAGAAGCTCTCTACTACGCCAACGGAGGCATCCTGCAATACGTCCTGCGCCAGTTGTTAGCCGGAAAAACGCAGCCCGAAGCAGTAACAGCGTAAAAGTAACGCCTAGCGAGTAGCGCCGGCGACTCGCCGGCCCGATATGCGAGCGAAGCTCGCAGTTATCTGCCGTAGTTATCGCTTCAAACCTCCGTCTGTCTTCCTGAGCGGAGCGAGAGCCTCACGAAGTGAGGTTCTCGCGGAGTCGAAGGACCCCTACTCCTCGCTAGAATCCCGCCTCAGTGAGTGCACCTTGGCCTTCCGGGACACGACACTAGACCGTTATTCGATCACCATTTCGGGTTCGCGGGCGCGGGAGTCCGCGGGCTTGGCAGGCGGCTTCTCGATCGCTTTCTCGGGCAGCCTTGGGGCGGCGGCGCGTAACCCTTCTTCGGAGAGGTCGGCCAGACAAAGCCGCAGATTGCCAGGGTTCGTTGCATATGCGAGTCCGGTTTCAAGATCGACGATGCCTTCCCGCACCAGTTTCTCGATGCTGCCATCGAAATCCTGCATGCCTTCGGTTTCGCCGCTTTTCATGGCATCGAGAAGCGTCTTGCCTTCGTTCTCGCCCTTCTCCACATACTCGCGGGTGCGAAGAGTCGACGTGAGGATCTCGATGATGGCGACGCGTCCGCCTTGTTTCTGAGGAACAAGCCGCTGCGAGACAATGTAGCGGAAACTTTTTGCCAGCCGCGTTCGGATGATCTGCTGCTCCGCCAGTGGAAACGCTCCGACCACGCGCTCGACCGTCTTCGAAGCATCGATGGTGTGCAGCGTCGAGAGCACGAGGTGCCCGGTTTCCGCCGCCTCCATTGCGATCTCGATCGTATCCTTGTCGCGCATTTCGCCCACCAGGATTACCTTCGGAGCCTGGCGCAGCGCCGCCCGCAGAGCCGCCGTGAAACTGGGCGTGTCGCTGTGCAGTTCCCGCTGGTGAATGATGGACTTCTTGTGGCGATGCACAAACTCGACCGGATCTTCGATGGTGATGATGTGATAGGCCTGCGTCTCATTGATGCGGTCGAGGATCGCCGCCATGGTGGAAGATTTCCCGGAACCGGTCGGGCCCGTCACCAGCACGATTCCGTTCTTGAGATTCGCGATCTCACCGAGTTGCGGCGGCAGCTTGAGTTCCGCAAAAGTGGGAGCCGTCTTGGGAATCACGCGCATCACGATCGCGCGGCTTCCACGCTGCACAAAGACGTTCACCCGGAATCGGCATTGCCCCGGCAAACTGTAGGAGAGATCGCAAGAACCTTGCTGTTCCAGCGCGGCGATCGCCTGTTTGTTGCCGGTCATGAGTTCCTCGGCAATGCGCCACGTGTCATCCGTACCCAGCGGTTGCAATCCCTGGATATTCACGGGCACCAGTTTGCCGCTCACTTCCACCAGCGGCAAGCTACCAGGAGAAAAGATCAGATCACTGACACGAGGTGCCACTTGGAGCATTGCCAACAAAAGTGTCGGCGTAGGAATCGTCAGCTTCGGGGCGGCGGCGCTCGCCGCGGCAGGTGCAGGCGCAGGTGCTGTTGTCAAGGAATACTCCGGTTTAGTTGCAGATTACCCTGACACTTATCGGGCCTCAAGTAACCAAAGGTACCTCAGGCGATGCCTCCAAGCAAAGCTGGCCGTGCGCCGCCCGTCGAGCCCGCGAGGTGGCGAGGGCACATGGGCGTTGAGACGCCCTGCTGGCCGCAGTGGGCCATCCCTTCGCAAGCGCTGGTGCATCGTAAACTGAAACCGTGAAGCTCCCCTGGAAGCTGGCGCCGCCATACCGTAGTTACTTCACCTGGTTCCAGTTGATCACCGTCTATCTTCTGCTGGAGAGCGCGCTCTGGTCTTCCCGCATTTCCGTGCGGAACCGCTGGGCTTTCGCCATTGTGATTGTGGTCTTCGCCTTTATGGCGGTCGATCGGCCGTCGATTCGCAGGCTGGGATTGGCACAGCCCGCCGGCAAAGGCGTTGGCATCATGCTGGCGGTAAGCCTCGCCGCCGGTTTTCTTCTCGTTTTCATGGTGCATTGGGCTGGAGGCGAAGTTCGAACAGATGCTGTGTGGTTCAACTTCAGGCAGTCCCTGGGCTATTTTCTTTGGGCACTGGTTCAGGAGTTCCTCCTGCAGTCATTTTTCTTCACCCGCTGCGAAGATCTGTTCGGCGGAGAGCCGGCAGTTTGGATTGCAGCGACGCTCTTCGCCTTCGCCCACCTGCCCAATCCAATCCTCACGACGTTCACTCTTATCGGGGCTTTGTTCTTCTGCGAGATGTTTCGACGCTACCGCAGCATCTATCCCATTGCCGTCGTGCACGCGGCTTTGGGGTTGACCGTTGCCGTCACCATGCCCGACAGCCTGCTCCATCACATGCGCGTTGGAATCGGGTATTTTCAGTACTGGCATTAGCCGGCCAAGTTCGAGTGCCGGAAGCAGAATGCAGAATTTCACGACTACCGACGTCGCAGTGCTCGCCCTGGAACTGATCCCGGCCGCCGCATTTGGACTTGCGGGCGAACGAGTCGCACGCGCCGCCGGGCGCTTGCCTCGACTGCTGCGCATCGTCTTGCCAGCCTTCTTTGTTTTGCCGTACGTTCTTATCTCGATTACTCACCAGACGTTCTTGTGGAGATGGTTTGCGTTCTACGCATTGCTCCCCGTCGCCATCGCCTGGCTCCTCGATCGGGCCGCCGCTGCCGATCCGGAACAACACGGCAACTGGCGGGAAGCCATTATCCTGCTCGTGCTTGGCCTGGCCGTTGACTTGCGCTGGCTCGAAGGGCTGTGGCCACGCGGCCTCGCTGGTCTGGGAAAGCTCCTTCTCGTCGACGGGTCATTATATGGATTCGTGGTGATCCGGCAACTTCGCGGCACCGGCTTCGACTTCCACTTGCACTGGAGTGATTGGAAATCCGGCCTCCGCGAACTCGCTCTCTTTGCTCCGCTGGTGATTGCGCTCGGCCTGGCGCTGGGATTTCTTCATCCTCATGCCCACTTGTTGCAGCCCTCGATGCTCCTGACCTGGGTCTACATTTTTATCTTCATTGCCGTGCCGGAAGAACTCTTTTTCCGCGCCTGGGTGCAGAACCTGCTCGAAAACCGCCTTCGATTCTGGCTCGATTCACGCGTGGGCCCGCGCGCGCCGCGTATGGCAAGAATGATGGCGCTGGTGATGACCAGCATCCTGTTCGGGCTCTCGCACTTCAACAAACGCTCGGCGCAGTTCAACTGGAGGTATGTGATTCTCGCCACCATCGCGGGCATCTTCTACGGCCGCGCCTGGCGCGAGCATCGCCGCGTGCCCGCATCCTCAATCACCCACGCCAGCGTCGACGCCATCTGGTCGCTCTGGTTCTAGATCGTGTTTCCATCAACACCGTGGGTCAGGAGATGGTATTATCTCCCCTACTTTTACCGGGTATCGAAGCGGAGAAAACCTGCTTTTTCTTCCCCCCGATCACATTCCCCAAGGAGATCCTCATGGCACGAGTTACCGGAATCGGCGGCGTATTCCTTAAAGCCCGCGACCCCAAAGCCCTCGCCGGCTGGTACGCCCAGCACCTCGGTATCAAGCTCGCCGACTACGGCGGTGCCTCCCTTCTCTGGTCCGACGAAGTCCCCGCCGGTACGGGCCAGACCGCATGGATGCTCTTCCCCGACACCACCAGCCACTTCGGCTCCCCTGCCCAGCGCGCCATGATCAACTACCGCGTTGACGACCTCGAAGCCCTCCTGGCCCAGCTCCGCGCCGCCAACGTCCCGATCGACCCCAAGCAGGAATCCGCCCCCTACGGGCTCTTCGCCTGGATCACCGACCCCGAGGGCAACCGCGTCGAGCTCTGGCAACCACTCGTCGAGGCATCGTAGGACTGCCACGATTCCGCGCTGCCACCGCTTCCCGAGCACCGCAAAACTAATCCGCGTTCAGATCCCATCACCGGCGCGGACTCGCTTGCCGATCGTCCTCCAGTTCCAGCAGTTCCGCCATGAAACGCACGAGCCGGAGATTGTCGAGGAAGGTCGGATTGCCGTCCATCGAAGCGTGGCTCAGCGCCGGACTCGCGAGTCCCGCTCTCAGGAATGCGGAAGGCACGTCTCGCTCCAGCCAGAGCAGTTCCGAGGGAGGAATCACATTGTCCGCGGCCCCATGCAGAAGCAGAACCGGAACCTGCAAGGATTGCAGATGCCCGTGCGGAGAAACCGCCGCCATCTCAACTTTGTGGTCGGCGATCACCTTCTCCATCGCGCCGTCGAGCGTTTCCAGGTGCTGGTTGTAGAGCAGGTCCATCTTCTCGTGGGAAGCGGGGCTGAGCCCTTCGGCAACCTTGCGCGACTCGTCGACTTTCTCCCAAAGCAAGAGCCGGAGAGCCTCATGGGCTGTGGCCACGTCGGCGGGCGGAAAAAAATCTTCCAGGTGGGAGTAGATCAGGACCAGCGGACCGTATTCATGCGCCGCCATCGAAACAGTGGCGCCATCCGGCGTCACAATCTCGTTCCTGACAAAGAATTGCGACACCCGTTCCAGATCGTCGTGC
This sequence comes from Terriglobales bacterium, assembly GCA_049521375.1. Lineage (GTDB taxonomy): Bacteria > Acidobacteriota > Terriglobia > Terriglobales > Acidobacteriaceae > Acidiflorens. The sequence goes on along the minus strand of JBEKOW010000114.1, from coordinate 7,903 downwards.
GCTCCCACCGAAACCACGAACCGGATGTAAGGCTGGAATTGCGGGTCTGCGGCCGCCAGCAGCGATAAACCCCCACCGAAACTGATGCCAAGCACGCCCACCTTCTGGCCCAGCGATTCGGAGAGGCCGCGCGCCGCGTACCCAATAAGAGCGATGGAACTGTTTTCCACCCGATAATCGGCCAGCGACAGTAACTCCGGCGTGAGGACGCGAATGCCGCTCGCCGACATCGCGCGGGCGAACGCCACCAGCCGCGGCTCGTCGATCCCGAGATGATGCACGCCATGCACGATCACCATCCCCGGAGGATTGGCAACGCCCATTGGAATGTACACACGCGCGCGGATCGCGCCACCCGGCGTGCCCAGTTCGGTTAACGATTCCTGCAGGGGATAGGTGTGGATAGTGCCGATAACCCCGGGATGCCGCGGGTTCTGTATCCGCAACAACAGCCCGGCAGCGCGAAGATAAGTGAAGCCCGTCCGGAGGAGAACCGGGGAAATTACAAGGACAACGAAAACCGCAAGAGCGATGCCGAACTGCCGCCGCCTGATTCGCGAAGTGGACAACGGCTCCCGCAGTTTGCTGCCTGGTGAATTCAAGTTCTTAGGGCACGACCGGCGGTAGCTTTCCGCTTCCCTCCCATTCTACCTACGGAACGAGTTTGAACACCGTTCCGTTGCTATGACGGCCGCCTCTGAAAGTAGTGCCGTAAAGGTTCCCATGCGAATCGAGCACCAGACCCGCCAGGGGGTTGTAGCCGTCTCGCTGGCTCTTTACGAAGCTGTGCAGAGTCGGTACCGTGCCGCTCGCCGTGATTTCATATACCTCGCCCACTTTGTGCGTGCCGCCATATCGGGTCGTACCGTAAAGATTTCCGTTGGAATCCATGACCAGGCCACCAGCGGCCTGATCGGTACTGGGGAAGACATAGAAAATTTTCTCGTTGCCGCTCGCCGTGATCTCAAAAGCAATGCTGGGTCCACCGGTTCCTCCCACCGTCGTGCCGTAGAGATTGCCCGCGGAATCCCGGACGAGAGGAGCGTAGGGATAGGCTCCGTCATTGCCCGCTGTGCCGGCAAAGTTGTAAAGCACGATCTCCGAACCGCCCGAGTTAATCTCGAACACGGTGCCGAAGCCGGCCGTGCCTCCGTTCATCGTGGTGCCATACAGGTTGCCGTTCGAATCCCGCACCAGCCCTGCATAGGGATATTGCCCGTCGTGTCCATTGCCGAAGGAATGCAAAACCGTCTCGGTGCCAGTCGAAGTCAGTTCGAACACCGTACCGCCGTAGTAGGCGCCACCAGAGCGGGTTGTGCCGTAAAGATTGCCATTGGAGTCCAGCACCAGGCCTCCATAGGGAATGCCTCCGTCCGCTCCTCCGGTGAAGCTGTAGAGCACCGTCTCTGTTCCCGTGGGAGTTACCTTAAACACCGTGCCCACCTGGTGCGCCCCGCCTGACGAGGTGGTGCCATAGAGATTGCCGCCGGAATCCATGACCAGGCCAGCCTCCGGCACAGCACCGTCGCTCGCATTCGCCGGGAAGCTGTGCAGCACAGTTTCTACGCCGCCCGCGGTGATCTTGAATACGGTCCCAAACCTGTCGGCGCCGCCATCCTGGGTTGTGCCGTAAAGATTTCCGTTCGAATCGATGATCAGGGGCGCGCCCGGACTCGCGCCGTCGGGCGATGGTCCGAAGCTGTAGACCAGCGTCTCCGATTGCGCCTGCGCCCATGGCGCCGCACCGCATAGCAACATAAGAAGAATCGTCAGCAGCGGAAGAGCTGAACTGCCCGCCGCAGCCACTGCACGCGAGGAGAAACTCCTGCAGCTGAAAATGGATCTCTTCCGGGACTCGACGATCGTCTTTGCGTTGGCAATAGTTGTTGGCGAATTCATAGGGTCTTCTCCTGGGTTAGCTCGGCGCTTGCTTTCGTCGCAGTGCTCTCGTGAACTGCTCCAACGGATGCTGGTGAGACAGCCCGCGGGACGTGCTTTTCGCTCCCTGGAAGGTCTTGGGGACGAAGCGAAAATATGGGCTATCCTAACACAGGAGAGGCCAGGTAGCTATACGGGAGAAGAGGTTCGGACAGGCCAAATGCCTTGACTGGAGCGGGAAGTCAGGTCCTGCTCTTACGGCCACCCCTGAACAGTTACTGAAAAACCCGGCTTCGTATCAGGGCATCGCTTTAGCGACACCGCAATCCCCTTCACAATCGATACCCCTTGGGGGCGGAGGTTGAACGCCGACTTTTTCAGAAAACCTTGAAATCCGGCCTACATCACATCGCTGCGCTTGCGCAGAAACGCCGGGACGTCCAGATCCTCCGCTTGATAACTCGGCGAACTGGACTGCAACCCATCAAACGAAATCACTTCGGCCTGGGGGTGCGGAAAACCCGGGGGCGGAGCCTGATCGAACTCCGCCGGAACCGGATCGGGCTCAAAGGCCGGCTCCCGCGTCAATGCGGGTTCCCGATCTTCGCTGGCCTGCGCCACCGGCTCCGGCGCGAAGTCATCCGCATGATCCGTGACGTGGAAATGATCGCGGTGGCGCGGAACCTCCCGTGAGATGATGACCGGATCGAAGATCTCATTATGCCTGGGCCGCCGCATCTCCGACTCCCGGAAGCCCGTGGCAATCACCGTAATCTTCACGGCGTCTTTCATCTTTTCATCCAGCACGGCGCCGAAGATGATGTTGGCATCCTCGTGCGCGGCACCCTGAATAATGGTGCAGGCCTGCTGCACCTCCGCCAGCTTCAACGATGTTGACCCCGTGATGTTGATGAGAATTCCGCGCGCTCCGTCAATGGCTCCCGCTTCGAGCAGCGGCGACGCGATGGCGCGCTGCGCCGCATCGACCGTTCGATGCTCTCCCGCTGCGGTGGCCGTGCCCATCACCGCGTATCCCATTCCGGCCATGATCGCCTTCACGTCGGCGAAGTCGCGGTTGATGATGCCGGGGATCGTGATGATGTCGGAAATACCCTGCACGCCCTGGCGAAGAATGTCGTCGGCGATGCGGAAGGATTCAAAAAATCCGGCATTTTCAGCAACCGCCAGTAGCTTCTCGTTGGGGATGACAATCGTCGTGTCGACCGACTCCATGAGTTCGGAGATGCCGCGCTCGGCCTGCTGCATACGGCGTTTGCCTTCGAAGGCGAAGGGCTTGGTGACCACCGCCACCGTGAGCGCGCCCATTTCGCTCGCCAGCGAAGCAATGATCGGAGCCGCGCCCGTGCCCGTGCCTCCGCCCAGTCCGGCGGTCACGAAGATCATGTCCGCGCCTTCCAGGGCTTCGATGATCTTGTCGGAATCCTCAAGCGCGGCCTTGCGCCCGATTTCCGGATTCGCGCCCGCGCCGAGCCCGTTGGTCAGCTTCACGCCAAGCTGGATCTTGATGCCGGCGCGCGACATGCGCAACGCCTGCAGGTCCGTGTTGGCAACGATGAACTCGATGTGCTCCATGCCGGAGTCAATCATGCGGTTGACCGCGTTATTGCCCCCGCCGCCCACTCCGATAACCTTGATGCGGGCGTCGTTGCGCGCTTCCTCGTTAAAGCAGATGCGGAGTCCGTTATCTTCGATCATGAATCACCTCACGAAAGTCAGTTCTCAGTTGCCAGGTAAGCTTTTGCTTCCCTGATTTCCTCACAATCGCCAACACGGTTCTCATACTCGGTCGCGAGCAAATACCACTGCCTGGCTTGGTTGCGATCAGCCCCAACAGCGACGCCGTTTGAATAAATCCGGCCCAATTCGATTGCCGCAAGAAACTCGACCTTCGCGACCGATTTATAAAGCCGGGTTGCCTCGGCCACGTTCTGAGTGATACCCAAGCCTTCGGCATACATCCTGGCCAAGCTGAGGATGGCGCGCGAAACCCCGTTGCTGGCGGCCTCGGACAGCAACCGGAAAGCTTGTTTGTAATCCACTGCGACATCAGTTCCATCCAGATAACAGACCCCGAGTAGGCATTGGGCAACGTGGCTGCCGGATTCCGCTTGCTCCCGTAAATCCTCTATGTTCAGGCCCATTCTCGTAGCTCGAAGCTTGCGGCTCGCAGCTCATTCACGCGCCTTTTTTCGCGAACAGGGCTTTCATCCTTGATCCGAAACCCGGCTCCTGCAGTCCTCTCGCCAGGCGGGCACGGTGTCCGTAATAGACCATGCCAAGCGTGGTCGCGAACTCGGGTTCGGCCAGCAATGACGGCATCTTCGCCATCGGTGTCGGCCACGCCAGGCGCGCCGCCTTGCGCAGGATCGATTCCGCCACGTCCAGCATTCCGGGCAGGCGCGAGGCCCCGCCGGTCAGTACAAATCCGGCGACGCAGTGATCCAGCACCCCCGCCTGGCGCAGGTTTTCACGCATCAGCTCGAAAAGTTCGCGCGCCCGCGGACCGAGAATTTCTCCCAGCATGCGCTGCGACATCATGCGCGAAGGCCGGTCGCCCACCGAAGGCACTTCGATCTCATTGCCTTCCGGAATGAGCGTCGGCACCGCGTTGCCGAAAATTTTCTTGAGCATTTCCGCGTCGGCCAGGCCAGTGCACATTCCTACCGAGAGATCGCTCGTAAAGTGATCGCCTCCGATCGGGATGACGGCCGTATGCGCCACCGCCCCCTGCTGAAAAACAATCAGGTCGCAGGAGCCGGCCCCAAGACTGGCGAGGCAGACGCCGAGTTCGCGCTCATCGGAACGCAGCACGGAATCGGCGCACGCCAGCGGCTCAAAAATCGTATCGTCCACATGGACGCCGGCCTTGTTCACGGCCGTCACCAGATTCTGGGTCGCGCTCGAGGAGGCCGTCACGATGTGGACCCGAACTTCGAGCCGCGTGGCCATCATGCCGCTCGGATCCTGCACTCCCGGCTGCTCGTCGAGAATGAATTCCTGCGGCAGCAGGTGGAGTATCTCGCGGTCGCCGGGCAACGGCACGCTGCGAGCCTTATCCACGGCGAGCCGGATTTCCTCGCGGCCAATTTCCCGCGAACGCGCGCCAAAGTGGATCCCTCCATGACTGTTCATGCCGCGTATATGCGCGCCCGCTATGCCGATGATCGCGTGCTCGATGGGAATACCGGCCACATCCTCCGCAATTTCCACCGCCTTTTGTATGCAGCCCACCGCTTTGTCGAGTTCGGTGATGACGCCTTTGCGCAGGCCGCGCGACTGGCTGATCCCGTGTCCCCGGTAGCGCAAGCCGTTCTCGCTCAGCTCGGCCACCAGCACGCTGGTCTTGGCGCTGCCTACGTCAATGGCGGTAATGAAATTGGGATCGCGGCTGGCCATGATGATCGCTAGTTCTGCGGAGTCTCCTTTGGAATCGCCGGGCTCGGTTTCTTCAACGCCGTTGCTGTCGTCGCGGAAGCTGCCGGCGTCGGCTTCGCAATCTTGTCGGCAGTCGAAGCACCCGGGGGCACATGGGCGACCGTGGTCGGCTTGGCGGCCGCAGCCGGCAGCGGCTTTGCGGGTGTCGTTTTACTTCTGGAAGCCATCGCCTTCGCCTTTACCTTCGCTTTGCCTTTCGCGCGAATCTGGTGCGCAACCACTTTCGGTGTAGCCTTCGCGGTCTTCGATTCAACTTTGGCGGACTCAGCCGCAGGGGCCGATTTCGCGCCCGTCGGCCGCTCGCCTTTGGCTCCATCCTTAATCTCAGCTCGCGCGCCGGACTTCACCTCAGTCTTTGGCGATTCGGCCTTCGCTGCAATCTTCGACTTAACTGCGGGCTTCGTCGCTGTGGTCGGCGCCGGATGAGCCACAAATTTCTCGTAATTGACAATGGCGCCATTCTTCGCGCCCGCGGCCAGCGCGGCTTTGGCGGCCGCCTGCGTCAGCGCAGGTTGCCGGACAATTCCTTCCAGATCGGGATTCAGGATGATCTGCCCGTCATAGCGCAGATCGACCGAATCCAGCTTGGCGAACTGCTGTCTCCACGCTTGTACGTGGGTGACGTAGATTTTGTAGCGCTGCAGGTAATTGCCGGAGCCCAGGTGCACGAGCACTTCGCCATCGGGATCGGCGGTCAGCACTTTCACATCATCGGTATCGCTCAGGTCAACTTCGCTGATCTCCTGCGAATAATGCGCGCCGCTCGAATCCAGTTGCTGCATCAGGTCGTTGTAATTCTTCATGCGCACCGCGCGCGTGGAGAGCGCTTCTCCCCCATTCATGCCGGCAATCACCGGGAAGGAATATTTATGCCTGCCGCCGGGCGTAAGCTCCATCAGGTTGCCGCCGGCGTCGATCAGCGAAATGTGGGCGCCGATGCGGGCGAACGCGACGGGGGTTCGTTCATGAATTTCCACTCGCAGCCGGTTCGGCACAAAGCGCATTACGCTTGCCGATTCGACCCACGGAATTTGCTCGAGCTGCTGCTTGCGCTGCGAGAGCGGAATGAAAAAAATGTTGCGGCCGATATCTCCCCCCAGAACTTCCATGATCTCGGCATGCGAAATGTGCTGCGCGCCGGAAATTTCGATCTGATCGCTGGAGTCGATGCGAAAACGCCAGGAATGCTTACCGTAACGGTAGAGCACGACTCCGAAAGCGGCGAGCACCGTAAGAACCACCAGGGCCAGGGCAGTCCATTTCAAACGGTTCGCAGTTTTTTTCGGGAGGGATCCGCGCCGGGCTGAGACCCGCTTCTGCCCGCGCAGGAACGGAGATTCCTCTTCCGCTTCCAGATCGACGACTCGCGAGTCGTCAAAGGGCTCACGATCGCCGGGATCGCGCGCCGGGGCGACGCGCTCAGAAGCGTACTCGGAAGGCCCGCTGGGGTACAGCTCATCCTGCAGGGCACTTGAAACTGATTTCCGCGCCACTCTTTACGAGACAGTTGTCGACAGAAAACCGCTGAGCAGATTTACTATAACTGCTTTTCGCGGAACGAGACAGTGCAAAGTTGAATTCGAACGTGTTGGATGCCCTGCTGAAACAGAATTTTCGGATCCGGCGCGACGGATTTCTCCTTTGCAGAGAAACTCTGCTTTCGGGCGCGCTGTTTGAGTGCCGACTTTCGGCCGCGCTCTTGTGGCCTCCTGGTGACGCAAACGTTCGCCGCTGCGATAAGTCGCGTGCTCTGACTTAGTCTTTCGCCCCTGACGCACGGAGACTGAACCCCACTCGCCTCTCACCCCAAACAGTATTTCCCTCCAACCGTCCGAAACGCCGCGATCTGCCCCGCCTTCATGCCTTCATTCCATCCCAACTCCGCCCCCATCAACTCCGCCACCGCCGGAGCCATCTCCAAAGCCGCCCGCGCATTCAAAAATAATGCGCGCGTCCGCCGCGCCAGAACATCCTCCACCGAGCGCGCCATCTCGTTCCGCGCCGCCCACACCACCTCCGCTTTCACATAAGGAAGCGCCGGATGCAGCGCTTCTCCCAGGCTCGCGTCGCTCTCGATCAACTTGCGAATCTCGTAAGCATCCGACCCATACGCCCGCAGCGCCCCCAGTTGTTTCGCATCGCTGTGAAATCCGTGAATGTGCAAATGATGCGTAACGCACGGACGCTCCGGCAGCTGCGCCAACGTCGCTGCCTGGTCCACGCAGTCCTCCGCCATGTGCCGGTAGGTGGTCCACTTGCCGCCCATCACGCTCACCAGTCCCGAGCGGTCGATATGAATCACATGATCCCGCGCGAGCGCCGCCGTGCTGGCCGTGTTCGTAGCCCGCACCAGCGGCCGGATCCCCGCAAACACACTGAGCACATCCTCCCGCAGGGGCGCATGCGACAGGTATTGCCCGGCGGTCGCAAGAATAAATTCGATTTCTTCCTCCATCGCGACAGGTTCCAGAGTCGCCGCCTGCACCGGTGTATCGGTCGTCCCTACCAAAGTGTGGCCATTCCACGGGATCGCGAAGAGCACGCGCCCATCGCTGGTATGCGGAACCAT